>JANXCK010000161.1 GCA_025060055.1 Fimbriimonadales bacterium
GAGGCGAAATCCGATGGAGGCAATCGCTTGCTGATTGATGTCACGAACTTGTTCCGCTCCGACCTGATTCAGATTCAGCAGCGGGTGAATCTCGCGGCAGGCGGCAGCTACAGCATCGACCGCGAAAAGACGGTCTACAACCAAATCAAGGCGTTCCCGAACAATATTTTTGTTCAGACAGCGTACCATTTTACGGGTAGCCCGCAACGCGGAGGCGGTCTCGTCGGAATTCTGGGCAGCTTGGCAGGCGGTGCGAGCCTCGCTGACCCGCGCAGTGTGCCGATCACTATCAACTATAATCTGTGGGAGCTGCCCACCAACAACGGGTATGTGCCGCGCTTCTATGACCCGCGTGTGGGCTACTTCACGACCACCTACCAAGACTTCACGCGCGATGTGGAAGACCAGACGCGCCGCTACATCCTGCGCTGGCACATAGAAAAAGCTGACCCGAACGCCGCCCTCTCACCCCCGAAAGAGCCAATCGTGTTCTGGATTGACAACGCCGTACCGTATGAGTATCGCGACGCCATCCGCGAAGGTCTCTTAGAGTGGAACAAGGCGTTTGAGAAAATCGGCATCAAGGACGCCATCGTCGTGAAACAGATGCCTGATGATGCCGATTGGGATCACGCCGATATGCGCTACAATGTGGTGCGCTGGGTCACCTCGCCCGATAATGGCTATGCGGTTGCGTTGTTCCGTGCCAATCCGCTCACAGGGCAGATTCTCAACGCCAGTATCACCATCGACGGCAACATGACGCGCTTCACGCGCGTGCAGTTCCTGCGCAACATCGACCCGCTGGCGGCGTTCAAGCAGGCGGAGCAGCAGGAGCAGCGTTGCTGCGACCATCATGCGCACAACTCGCCCCATGCTTGCACCGTCGTTCAGGATACTGTGCAGCGGGCGTGGCAGGGCTTCGTGATGATGGAACTGCTGGCAGGCAAGCGCGGCGCCACGAAGGTCAGCGAGGAGCAGTTCATCAAGGACTACCTCAAATGGGTCGCCATGCACGAGATGGGGCACATTCTGGGACTGCGCCACAACTTCGCTGCCAGTCGCCTGAACTCGTTAGACGAACTCAGAAACGGCGAGCTGGTGCGTCGACGGGGCACGGTCGCCAGCGTGATGGACTATGACCCGTTCAACCAAGCGGCGCTGCACGCCCCCAACACCGTCTACTGGAACCCGACGATTGGTCCGTATGACTACTGGGCTATCGAGTACGGCTATCGCATCTTCCCCGACGCGAAGACGCCAGAGGCGGAGCGTCCGTACCTGCTCCAAATCGCGCGTCGCAACACCGAACCTGAGCTGGCTTATGAAACCGACGAGTATGCCGATCGGTTCGATCCGCATGTGACGCGCTTCGACCTCAGCAAAGACCCGCTGGAATATTGGGAGCTGGTCATCAAAGACACGCACGCGCTATTGGAGGTGCTGCCCGCGCGCGTGCCAGGTGCAGGTGAGAGTTATTACGACTTCACGCGCTACTTTTTCGGCACGGTGGCGAGCTTTAGTACGGCGGCAGTGCAGTTGAGCCGCTTCATCGGCGGGCTGCATATTCGGCGCAACTTCGCCTCCGACCCGAACGCGCAACCGCCCTTGGAGCCAGTGAGCGCGGATCGACAGCGACGTGCGTTGCGGCTGCTGGCAACCTATATCTTTTCCGAGAACGCGTTCAACTTCCCGAAAGGGCTTTACCTGCGCTTGGGACCGAACCCCTACGGCTTTGGGAGTGTCATCCCGCCCGATGCGCCTGTGCGCGACTTTCTGAGCAACATCCAGCGGCTGACGCTGGCGCGACTGATGGCGACGGATACTCTGCGCCGCGTCGCCAACAACGAGTTCAAAGCCGTCGACCCGCGCAACGCCTTCACGATGGCAGAGCTGTTCGACACGCTGCAGGGCGTCATCTGGTCGGAGGCGCGGTCGAATCGTGCCGTATTGACGCTGCGGCGCCAGCTCCAGCGTGCGCACCTGCAGACGCTGGTCGATATGCTCACTAAGAACACGGGCGCGCCCGACGATGCCAAACTGCTCGCTCGCTACCACCTGCGCCAGCTGCGAGAGCTGCTCGCCCAGCAGCTGCCGCGTGTGCAGGACACCTACACCCGCGCGCACTATAGCGAAGCTATCGAGACCATCGACAAGGCGTTGAACGCCCAGTACCTGCTGGGAATGCCTGAGATTCGCCTACCGTCCCTGACAGAGTTGCTGGGAATCGGCGCGGGTGAGCGTAGGTAAGTCTACCAAGTGCCTCAAACAAAGGTGAAACCGTTCCTTTTGCGCGGGGCGGGTTCGGAACCCGCCCCTCCCTGCAACGCTTTTTGGGGCGCGTCCCGAACGCACCCAGAATAGGACAATTCGATGTTGGAGGCACTTATACCAATCGCCGTTTCAGACGCCGTACCGCCCTCACTCCCTTGCCCCCTTTCCCACCGCGTGGGCGAGGGGGAACTTAGCTCCCCTCTTCCACACAGGGGGAGAGGAGCTGGGGGTGAGGGTCAAAAAGGGAGCTTTTAATCTTGTGAGGCACTTAAGTCCCTCCAAGATTAAATCGTTTCCAAATGCGCAGGATGCACAAGGTACGACGGCGTCTCGCCGTCGTGAGGCGACAGCGCGGACGCCATCGTATCAATCGGCTCAGCAGGCGTCGTCATGGCGTCGGCGTCCTCGCCGACGATTGTGCTACTTGAAACCCCGATGGGTATAACTTACCTGACCAGAATCACGCGCCGTTCGCGAAACTCGTCGCCGAACACGTTGCGCACGCGCACCTCAATCTGGTGGAAGCCGCGGGGCAAGTCAGGCGGCAGGCTCGCCCGCCACAGATGCACCGCTGGCGCAATGCC
>JANXCK010000179.1 GCA_025060055.1 Fimbriimonadales bacterium
GCGGGCGCGTTCGACCTCCACCTGCTCGCGGGCGATGTTCACATCGACCATCTTCACGGCGGTCTCGCCTTGCGCTTGCAGCTCGCGGGCTTTGGCTTCGGCTTGGGCGCGAGTCAGAATCGCCTGCGCCTCCAGCTCGGCAGCCTGCTTTTGCGCTTCGGCTTTCTTCACCTCAGCAAACGCTGCCACCTGCACATCGGTCTCGCGCTTGATGCGCTCCTGCTCGATTTGCTGCTTGGCAGCGATGAGTTTGGCTTGCGCCTCGCGCTCGGCAGCAGCAATCTGCTCGACGGTGATGATTTGCTGGTTGGCGCGTTCGCGCTCGGCTTGTGCCTCCAGCGCCTGCTTTTCGGCGTCGGCGCGTTCGCGCTCGGCTTGTGCTACAGCAATCTCCTTCTCGCGACGCGCCAGCTCAATCGCCTTCTCGCGGTCGATATCGGTCTTCTGCAGCTCCTGTTGTTTGAGCAGCAGCAGGCGGTCGCGCTCGATGGCTGCCACGCGCACGGCTTGCTCTTGCTGGATCTGCGCTTCCTGCACCTGTCGCTCCTGCTCGATGCGGTAGGTATCCGCCTCGCGTTTCTTCTCCGCCTGCACTTTGGCGACCTCGGCTTGCTGGGCGGCTTCAGCTTCGGCGCGTTGACGCTCCAGCTCCAGAATCTCTTTCTGGGTCTCCACATTTTTGAGCGTGATTTCGCGTCGCGCTTCCTGCTCTAAGCGGTTGCGCTCCACCAGCGCGGCTTGCGTAATCTCGGTAATCTTGCGCTTGCCCTGTGCATCGAAGATGTTGTTGTCCGACAGCAGCTCCTGCGAGGTCTGGTCTAAGCGCGAGATGGTCACCGACTCCAGCGTGAGTCCGTTCTGTTCGAGGTCGGTGCGCACCAGTTGTTGCACGCCGCTGGCGAAGGCGTCGCGCTGGGCGTGTATCTCCACGAGGTCTTTGGTCGCTGCCACGCTGCGCAGCGCGGAGACGAGCTTTTCGAACACGAGTTGCGAGACCGACTGCGCGTTCACGGACTTATCGCCCAGCGAGCGCGCGGCGTTCAAAATCGCGTCCACTTCGGGCTGCACCTTGATGTAGAACTCGGCTTTCACATCCACGCGCAAGTTGTCGCGGGTAATCAGCGCGTCGGGTCCTTTGCGCTCCACTTCGAGTTTCATGGTCTCCAGCGACACGGGCACGAGCGTGTGCAGGTACGGGAACACCAGTGCGCCGCTGTCCAGCACGACTCGTCGTCCCCCAAAGCCCGTGCGCACATATGCCATGTTCGCCGACGGGCGCACATAGAACTTGGAGATCATCAGGAAGGTGAACCCGACGACCAGCAGCACAGCGCCGACGGCGGCGGAAACAATTTGCTGGATGGCGCCCCAGCCTGGCAGGAATGTCCCGCCAAACCCCGCCAGCAGCATCAGCATCAAGCCAATCAGAATGAACCAGGTGTGCATCGTTGTACCTCCTTAGTGTCCCCCGATGTGTTGAGTTTGTTGCGCTGAGGAGTGTACCTCAGTCTGTTCTTCGGGCAGTTCCAGTGGGTTGCGCTCCACCCAGTAGAGGTGGGCGTGTTCATCGTAGCGGGCGACGAGGATGGGCGTATCTGCGGGGATGGTGGGTTCGCCGGGCGCAGCGCGGCACACGATTCGGTGCAGGTTGCCGTAGCGATCGCGCACATGGGCGACGCCGCCTTCATCGGTGATTTCGTATACGGCGCGCCCCGTCGCCCCAACCAACCCGTACTTGTCCACAATTGGCGGGGCTTCCTCGCGCAGGATGCGCCGTATCGTTAGCCCTGCTGTGCGCCCAATCAGCGCCATCGAGACCAGCGCGACCAGCCCCGACAGCGGCACATACAGCGCAGGGGCTTTCAGCAGCGGACCGAAAATCCCGTTGCCAATCAGCCCCACAGCACCCCAAATCATCATCAGCAGCGGCAACGCCATCGAGATGGGCAGCCCCATGCCAATGCCGAACAGGTTCAGGATTTTGAGCCAGAGCGGTTTTTCGGCGTCGGCATCGTGGTCGTGACTGTGAGGCATTTTCGCAGGCGCATGGTCGCTGTGGTCAGCGTCGGCGTGGTCGGCGTGTGCGTCGTGATGCAGCGCATCGGCATGTTCCGCGTGCGCGTGATCGGCGTGCCCGTGATCGGCGTGGGCGTGGTCGGCGTGTCCGTCCCCGTGGTCACTGCTTAGGTCAATCAGTCCCGACAGCGCCAGCCCGAGCAGCAACAGTCCCCCCACTGCCAGCGGCAGGGCGAAGATGAAGTTCCACCACTCCAGAAGCGTCGCCAGCGACATCCCCGTCTCCCACTCAATTATACTGCATCGATCAGTTCATTTGCACCCCAGAGGAGGCGGGTTCTCTGTGCCTGCCCCTACGCAGAGCGGCAATCTAATACTAATCGGTGTTTCAAGTAGCGCAGTCGTCGGCGAGGACGCTGACGCTACGGACGCGCTCTGCGTCGCATCGGCGTCGCGCCGACGGCAACATACGGTACGAGGGTATCCACGCCATCGGCTCACGATGGCAGGATACTGTGGGGTAGTACGCTGCCTTGCTCTTCCAGCGCCCGCACGCGCTCCTGCAGGCTTTCCACTTGCGTCTGCAGGCTCAGGTGATGCTCCGCGAAAGTATCGCGCAAGGTATGTAGCTCCTCGCGCAGTGCCTGGAGCTGCTTTGTAATCGCCTCGAGGCGCGCGCCACCTTGCTTCATCTCGCGGCGGTGCTCTAAAATCTCATGCATTATGGCAATGAGCCACATCGGTACGAAAATCACACCCGCTACACCGATTGCTCCGAGTGCCAGCCACTGCGCCCACTCCATCTGCGTCCCCCTCAATAGGTGTGCAAGCGTGCTGCTTGCTCCAACTGTTGTTCTAAGTAGCGCACGCGCTCCTGTAAGTTTTCCAGATTCGCCTGCAGGCTCATATCGTACTGCGTGGCGGTCTCGCGCAGCTGGGCTATCTCCGCGCGCAGCGCCTCGATCTGCTTGGCGACTTCCTGATTGCTCAGCCTACGCTTCTCTAACTCCATCTGCAGCATCTCCTTACGATGCTTCAGCACCATCGCCGTAATCGGTATGAACAGCGCGGGTCCGAAAATAAACACTATCGCTGCCAGCGCTACGATGTCCATGCTCGTCCCCTTAGCAAAAGTATACCTCAGTCGGTTCTTAATCGGGCGCAGGGGCGTCGCAGACAACGCGCAACCCCACAAACGGCGCGTCGGAGAGCCACCAGCGGCTCTTGGGATACTGCGGGTCGGTCATGTTCCATTCCGGGGTTTGGCGAGCGCGTGCGCCTGGATGCACCTGCTCGGGCTTATCTGTGAACGCGCCTCCACACGCCACTGCCTTGCCATCCAGACCGAAACACCACTCCATCACATTGCCCAGCATATCGTAAAGCCCCCACGCATTCGGCTGCTTCTGCTTCACTTTGTGGGGCTTGAGGTCAGAGTTTTCGGCGTGCCATGCCATTTTGTCGATGGCGTCGCGGGGCAGGGGTGCGCGGGCGAGGACTCCCGCGCGGGCAGCATATTCCCATTCGGCTTCGTTGGGTAGGCGGTACTTCTTGCCTGTCATCTTGCTGAGCCATTCGCAGTAGCGTTGCGCCGCTGCAAAGGTCATCCCAATCGCGGGGTTGCCCTCGTAGCCAAAGCCGCGATCGATCGCGCCATACGGCTTGCTCGGCTTCGCAACAGCGTCCGCCCCACGCTGCTTCTCAATCTCGTGAATCTCCTTGTTGAAAGCGTAAGTGCCGTACTCGTCCCAAGTGACCTCTGTTCTGCCCATCCAAAAGCCCTGAATCGCCACAAGGCGCGTCTTGCTGGGGTCATCAGGGTCGGGCAGCTCGATTTTGCCAGATGGGATGTAAACCATCTCGAACTCGACAGTGGTGCCGGGCAGTCGCTCGGTGAAGACTTTCAGCGTGGGCGAAGACGGCGTCGCTACCAGCGCCGCCCACGCTGCCCCAACCAGAACCGCTCGTCGCATGAAACCGATTGTACCTTTTCCCCAAGAGGGTAAGTCCGTCCGATGAGAGAATTATACCGATCGGGGTTTCAAATGACGCAATGTCATGAACGGCTCAAGCTGTTCCTCTGCAGACGAAGCCGACCTCCGTCGGCTATAGCCCGTATAGCTCGCGTAGGCGGGCTTGGTTTGCACAGGAACGGCTTCAGCCGTCTCGGATTTTCCCGCAAAGGTACGGCGGCATCTTGCCGTCGCTGACGATGGCGCGGACGCCATCGTACCTTACTGCGTCATCGGCGGGGACGCCGACGCCACAGAATTCACGGACACGACTGTTCGTGCCACGCCCGACAGCTGCTTCCCCAACATCCCGACGACAGGCGCAAATACAATCGCAGGTATCGGGTACAATAGTTGCGGTGAACGAGTCTATTTGGACAATCCCGCTCTTTCCGTTGGAGACAGTGCTGTTCCCGTACACGGCGCTGCCGCTGCAGATTTTCGAGCCGCGCTACCGTGAGATGGTGATGTACTGCCTGGAAAACGACTCTCCGTTTGGGGTAGCGTTGATACGCGCAGGCAGAGAGGTCGGCGATCCGAACGCCGAACCCCACGAGATCGGCACGCTGGCACGCATCGGACGCCTGCGTCGCCACCCCGACGGCAGGTTCCACCTGCTGGCACTGGGCGAAGAGCGGTTCCAGATTGTGCGCCTGATACGACACGAAGCGCCCTACCTCAAAGCCCATGTGCGCCTATGGCGCGACTTCGAGCCGTTCTCATGGGAAGAGGAGCAACGATTCGCCAACGAGGTTGCAGCGCAGTTCCGCGAGTTCCTGCGTCTGGCACTGGATGCGGGCGGCTTGCGCGTGGAAGAGATCGAGCTGCCACGCAACCCCACGGCGCTCTCGTTCGCAATCGCAGGCACACTGCAACTGGAGCTACCCCTGCGCCAATACCTGCTGGAACTGCAGGACACGATGGAGCGACTGCGCCTGCTACAACAAATCCTCACGCACCTGAACGCCGCATTCGCGTCAGAAATCCTACCGTTCAACCCCGAACACTGGCGCGAGTATGTAAATCGGAATTGATTGAGAGGCAGGCAATGATTGAAGGTGCTGTTCGAATCATCGGAGGTCGTGAGAAGAAGCTGCAGCACGGCTATCCGTGGGTGCAGCGCGGCGAAATCTCGGAGGTCACGGGCGCGCCCACGCCCGGCGCACTGGTGCGAGTCCTCAACTTTCGAGGCGAGTTTCTCGGCATCGGCATGTACAACCCGCAGAGTCGCTTCCCCGTGCGCATCCTCAGCGTTTGCGACGAACCGATTGACCAAGCGTTCTTTGAGAAACGCTTAGAGAACGCCTTGCGCTATCGCGCACGAGTGGTCAGCGACACAAACGCTATGCGGGTGGTATTCAGCGAATCGGACGGACTGCCGGGGCTAATCGTAGACCAGTACGCGGACTACCTGGTTGTGCAAGTTCGCGCGTTGGGGATGGAACGGCTGCGCGAACTATGGCTACCCGTGTTGATTGAGCGCTTAGAGCCGAAAGGGATTATCGAGCGCAGCGAGATGGCAGGGCGTGCCGAAGAGGGGCTGGAGCCGTTCGCGGGCGTGCTGTACGGCGACGCGCCAGACCTCATCGAAATCGAAGAGAGCGGGCTGGAGTTCCTCGTGCCGACCGACGCAGGACGCAAAACGGGCTTTTATTTAGACCAGCGTGAGAATCGGCGTCGGCTGGCGCAGCTGGTGCGCCCCGGCGAGCGCGTGCTGGATCTGTTTTGCTACACGGGGGCGTTCGCACTCTACGCCGCGCGGGCAGGCGCGTATGCCGTCGGCGTCGACATCTTGCCCGACGCTATCGACCTTGCCGAAGTGCACGCCCGCCGCAACCGCTTGGAAGCGCACTGGATTGTCGAGAACGCCTTCGACTGGCTGCCAAAAGCCGCCGAGCAAGGCGCAAAGTTCGACTGGATCGTGCTTGACCCGCCCGCCATCGCCAAGCGCCAAGACCAGAAAGACTCGTTGCGCTGGGCAATCTGGAAGCTGGTGTACCACGCCCTACCGCTGCTGAACGAGGGCGGACATATCGCCGTGTGCAGCTGCGCCTACCAGCTGGGGCTGAACGATATGCTCGACGCCGTGCGCTTGGCAGCAACCGACCGCAACCAGCCCCTCTTTCTCGAAGCCATAACCTTCCAAGCACCCGACCACCCCTACTTGATGCAGTTCCCTGAGAGTCTGTACCTCAAGTGCCTGTGGGTACGGATATAATA
This sequence comes from Fimbriimonadales bacterium, assembly GCA_025060055.1. Taxonomy (GTDB): domain Bacteria; phylum Armatimonadota; class Fimbriimonadia; order Fimbriimonadales; family GBS-DC; genus GBS-DC. The sequence goes on from JANXCK010000179.1 coordinate 6,249, forward strand.
AGTGCCTCTAAGCTGCCCCTACCGCGTTGGTGTAGGGGCGCGCTCCTGTGCGCGCCCTGATAAAGCAACAATTTCGTCTGGGAAGCACTTATTAGCACAGCGAATACGCCTCGATGTATGAGGATGCCATCGTACCTACACTCCGAGAGTTCACTCCCCACACCCGCTCGCTGCGCACTCTCTTCAAAGACTGCGGTATACTCCCTCTCAGTGATTGGCATGACCTTTCCATATTGGGACTACATCGAAGCGCGTGAGGGCGTATGCGGGGGGCAACCCGTAATCAAAGGCACGCGCATCCCCCTGCGGGTGGTTTTAGCGTGTCTGGCAGCGGGCGACACGCCTGAGCAAATCCTTGCGGAGTTCCCGCTGCTCACGCCAGAGGCAGTTCGCGCTGCGATTGCCTTTGCTGCACAATCCACGATGGGTGAGTACCGAAGCGACTGAAGTCGCCTCCACACAAACCAAACCCCGCCTGCGCAGGGGTTGACAGTCCGCGAAGGCGGACTTTGTTTGTATGCGCACGGCTTGAGCCGAGCCTGTGAGCGCAGCGCGTCTGCTGAACCTGAAACTACGGGGCGCGTCCCCGACGCGCCCCGCAACGAACCGCTAACATCCCTGCCCAAAGTTGAACAACACCACCAGCAAGTCCGCGTCGTCTACGGTTCCATCACGGTTCACATCCTCCGCGCCGCAGCTGCTGCTACAACCGAACGCAAACAGCACGCGCAACAAGTCCCCATCATCCACGCAGCCGTTGCCGTCCACATCGCCCGGAGGCGTAAAGAACGGGTTGCGCGCCAGCACCACCGTCGCGTCGTACCGCCCATAGGCAAAGTACGCCCCCGAAGGCGAGAACTGAACAGAGTATACACCTGAGCCTGTTTCCTGGTCGTAGGTTCGCACCAGTTGTCCGTCTGAAACGCGGAATATCCAGATGACTCCACTCCCTGCAAACAGATATTGTCCGTCGGGCGAAAAGGCAACTGAGGGTATCCATGTGGTATGCCCTCTGATAGTACGCACCAGCTGCCCATCCGACACACGCCACAAACGAACCGTGTTATCCCGATAGTCGCTCCCCGACGCTAAGTACTGTCCATCAGGCGAAAAGACGACTGAATATCCTATATCAGTGAGGGTGCGCACCAGCTGCCCATCCGACACACGCCACAGCCGAATACTATCACTGCCTCCTGACGCCAGCAGCTGCCCATTCGGCGAAAAGGCGACCGAGTTCACAGTGTTGGTATGCCCCGTGAGGTAATGCTCGATCTGCCCATCG
>JANXCK010000206.1 GCA_025060055.1 Fimbriimonadales bacterium
TCGTACCGATTCGAGCGGTTTGTCGACCCGAGCCTGGTGATTGTGGCGCAGCATCGCGTGTGCGAGCTGCTGGAGCGGTGGACGGGCGTGGCGGCGGTGCCGGGCATTCTCGATGTGTACCCGCGCCCGTTCGAGCTGCGCATCCTGACCGTGCGCCTTGCCCGCGCCGAGCAGCTGCTGGGCTTTAAGGTAGACCCCGACGAGGCGCGCGCTGTGCTGGAACGGCTCAACCTGCGCCCTGAGCCGATAGAGGGCGGTTTCCGCGTGTGCGTGCCTCTGTACCGCGCCGACCTGCAACGCGAGGAGGACTTGGTGGAAGAGCTGGGGCGCATCTTGGGCTACGACCGTATCCCTGCCATTCCGCCGCAGGGTTTCACCACTCAGGGCAAGGACAGCCCCGAAGGCGCGTTCGCCGAGCGCGTGCGCACTGTGCTGCTCAGCGCAGGGCTTCAAGAGGTGATGGGGCACACGCTCGAAGCTCCGTCGCCCCTGCAGAGCGGCGGCGAGGGCATCGGCGAACTAATGTATCAGCCCATACCCCTGCAGAACCCGATGAGCGATGAACTCAGCTGCCTACGCCACTCGCTGATGAGCAGCCTTGTGCGCATCGCTGACCACAACCGACGGCGCAACCGTCGCGACCTGCACCTGTTCGAAATCGGGCGCGTGTTCGCCCAAGACGAGCAGGGCAACTTCCGCGAGTGGACGCACTTGGGCATCCTGATGACGGGCATGCTGCACGCGCCCCACTGGGCTGCCAAGCCCCAGCCCGCCGACTTCTACGCGCTCAAAGGCGTGGTGGAACACCTGCTGAGCGAGCTGGGCGTGCAGGCGCGGTTCGTCCCCGCCGAGAGGCGCGACCATCGCCTGCACCCGACGCGCTCGGCGTATGTGCATGACGCCCACGACCAGCGTCTGGGCGTGCTGGGCGAGCTGCACCCCGAACTGCAGAAGCAGTACGAGTTCCGCCAGCGCGTCTACCTGGCGGAGCTGGGCATGACCGCGCTGATGCGCGCGGCGGCACACACGGTGCATTACCGCCCGCTGCCTGCTTTCCCGCCCGTGCTGCGCGATATTGCGTTCGTGGTGGCACAGAACATCCCTTACGCCGCGCTGGAAGCGACCATTCGCGAGGCAGGGGGCGAGTGGCTCGAATCGCTGCGCCTTTTTGACCGCTACACAGGCGCGCCCGTGCCCGAAGGGCATCACAGTCTCGCCTTCGCGCTGGTGTTCCGCGACCCACAACGCACACTTACCGACGAGGAAGTGAACGCCCGCGTGGAAGCGATTTTCGCTGCGCTGGAAGCGCAGCACGGGGCGCAACGAAGAGGATGATTCCATCCATGCGACGCTGACGATGCGCACCACTAAGCGGGGAGAACGCTGCGGCTGCGCCCCAGCGGTATCGCTTCACGCCCGAAGTGTTCCACCAGCTGAGCGCACTAAGGGTGTTCCCTGCTGATGCCCGACTGGAACTTATCGAAGGAGACATCTACCTTATGCCGCCCGAAGGACTCGACCACGCCACCACACGCCTGCGTACAACGCGGTTGTTCACACAGCGCGAGTCGCGCCGATGGCATGCGCGAATGGAAGCGCCCCTGCGTCTGGGCGACAGTGAACCCGTGCCCAATCTGAGCATCGTGGCGGGCGACATCGAGGAGTACGCGTGGGCGCACCCCACCCACGCGCTGCTCGTGGTGGAAATCGCCGACACCTCCGTCGCATATGACCAGACGGTGAAAGCCTTGCTGTACGTCCAAGCGGGCATTCCCGAATACTGGATTGTAAACCTCGAGGCGCGACAGCTGGAAGTCTACCGCGACCCGACGCCTCAAGGCTATCAGACAGTTCGCCACTACACACCTGATGAAACCGTTCGCCCCCTATTTGAGCCTGACTGGGAGATCCGAGTGAACGAGTTTATACGATAGGTGGCTGTTCAGCGAGCGGTGCATCCATACTCCCGCCTACGGCGTTCGCGCCCCCGATTAGTGCAAGAAGGTAGTACCGACGCCGATAATCCAACATATGGCAGATGAGGAGCGCACGGAGCAGGCAACGCCACGCAAGCGACAAGAAGCACGCCAAAAAGGGCAAGTGGCACGCTCGGCGGAGATTAACGGCGCAGCGATTTTTCTGGCACTGGTGCTGATGTTGCCACTTGCAATGCGCTGGGGTGGCGAGCGGTTCTTAGCAGCGTTCCAGCAGCAGATTGTGCAGGCAGGCGCGTTGCGCTTCTCGGACGCCATGCTCATCGGTGCGTTGATGTTCCTTGCGCCACTTCTGGCAGCGGCGTTCCTGACCGCGCTGGTCGCAAATGCCTTACAAGTCGGTCTGCACTTCACGGCACAGCCGTTGCAACCTGACCTCAATCGTATCAACCCCGTGCGAGGGTTCCAGCGCCTGTTTTCGCAACGCTCTGCGGTGGAACTCCTCAAGGCGGTTCTCAAGTTCGGGCTTATCGCGTGGGTCGCGTGGCACACACTGCAGGCAGAAATGGAGCGTTTGCTCGCGGCGGGACAGTTGCCCGCACTGCACGCGCTTAGCCCGACGATGGACGCACTTTACCAAGTGGGGCTGCGCGTCGGCGTTTTATGGCTCCTGCTGGCAATTGTGGACTATTTGTATCAGCGATGGGATTTTGAGAAGACGATTCGGATGTCGCGCTATGAACTCAAGGAAGAGTACCGACAGATGGAAGGTGACCCTCACTTGCGGGCGCGAATTCGCCAGAAGATGCAAGAGGCGGCGCGGCAACGCTCGATTCGGAATGTGCGCCGCGCCGATGTAGTTGTCACGAACCCTGTCACTTATGCGGTAGCGTTGCGCTACGATCGCGCCACGATGAGCGCGCCGCGCGTGGTTGCCAAAGGCAGGGGTTGGATGGCACAGCGCATCCGAGAGGAGGCGCTCAAATGGCATGTGCCAATCGTGCCGAACCCGCCTCTGGCGCGCAGCCTGTACGCACAGGTGGAAGTGGGGCAAGAGATTCCCAGCGCCCTGTATCAGGCGGTGGCGGAGGTGCTGGCATATGTGTATCGCCTGCGGCGCGGACGACGGTCGTTGTGAAATCGCCCTGTCAGGATGCGATGGCGTCCGCGTCATCGTGGAGCGACGGTAAGTTGCCTCAACGATTAAATTGTCCCGTTTTCCCACCCTCACTCCCTAACCCCCTCTCCCAGCGGGCGAGGGGGAACTCGGCTCCCCTCGCCCGCTGGGAGAGGGGCTGGGGGTGAGGGCATCACGACGCTTGAGACCCCGATTGGTGTTATTATGAATCTCCCTGCAACTCGTGCAGCAGCGACTCGATCTCGGCACGCACTTCGGCTTTGGTTTCGGTGTCGAGCGTGAACTGGATGCGCAGCCAGTCGCCCTCGCGTGTGTTCGGGGGCAGCCACGCCAGCGGGCAGAGCCAGCGCAGGTATTCACCATCATCGTGGCGGATGAGCAGTACCGCCAGCGCGTCGCCCTGCTCAGTGGTCTCGATGCGGTCGACGAAAGCGCGTATCATTTGCCTTGCCTCCTGTCGAAGCACCATCGCAGGAGCGCATCGAGCGGGCGCGTGTTGAGAATACGCTCAGGGGTTGCCCATGCGCGTTGCGCCAGCCCAACGGCGAGCTCCATCGCGTGCAGGTCGCGCGCGGCGTGCGAGTCGGTGCCCAAGCACACCCACGCACCGCTTTCCACCAGCAGTCGTGCTATCGGCGTGGGCGGATCCATGCGCGTCGGGTAGCCGTTAATCTCTACGGCTTTGCCCAACACGCGGGCGCGTTCGAAAACCCGTTCCCAATCCGCCTCGTTGGGCGGGCGCTTGCCATACCGCCTCCCCGTAGGATGCGCCAGAATATCGACCGCAGGGTGGTCTAACGCCCGTAGCAATCGCCGAGTCATCTGCTCAGGTGGCTGCCCGTGATGGTCGTGGACAGCCGCCAGCACCAGTTGCGCAGCATGCAACACTTGCTCGGAAGCCAGCAAGTCCCCGTCAGCAAGGATGTTTACCTCGAGAGCATTCAATAGGTATGGTCGCCCCCCGAATCGCTCGTTCAGTCGCTCGATGTCGCGCTGTCGCTGCTCAAATGCCGTTGCGTCGCCGAACATGTGCGCGTGGTCGGTAATCGCAAGGTATTCGTAGCCCAACGCCTGCGCCGCCTGAGCCATCTCCTCTAAGGTATTTAGCCCATCTGACCAGGTCGAGTGGCTCTGCAGGTCGCCGCGCACCTCGTGGAGCTGGATGAGGCGAGGGAGTGCCCCCCGCTCAGCGGCTTCGAGTTCCCCTGAGTCCTCGCGGAGTGGGGGTGGTATCCACGGCAGTCCCAGCGCGGCGTAGACCGCTTCCTCAGTCTCGGAAGCAATGCACTCGGTAGCACGCCAGACGCCGTATTCATTCAGTTTCAGCCCGCGTTCGAGGGCGCGCTGGCGCAGTCGGATTGAGTGGGCTTTCGAGCCTGTGATATACAGCACGCCTGCGCCCCAGCTGGCGGGCGGTACGGTCTTGAGGTCAACTTGCAACCCGTCGCCGAGAAACACTTGGGCGCGACGCGCTCCTTGCGCGTACACAGCAGCAACCTGCGGCAGTTGCGTGAACGCCTCGATCACTTGTTCGGACTGGGTGGTTGCAACGAGGTAGTCTAAATCGCCTACATCCTCTTGCATGCGGCGCACCGAGCCGCCCAGTAGCGCGTCCTGCACCCCCGAAAGCTCCCGAATTGCTTGTAGCAGTTCGCGTCCGCGCGGCAGGGCGCGTCCCAGTGGCGTGCGCCGC
>JANXCK010000224.1 GCA_025060055.1 Fimbriimonadales bacterium
GGGTCGCGCGGGTTCATCTTGCGGGCGCGCTGGTAGTAGGCAAGGGCGCGTGCGGGCTGGTCGGCGTAGGCATAGGCGTCGCCCAGTTGCAGATATCGCTCTGTGTTCTCGCCGTCCATCTGGATGGCGAGTTTATAGTAGCGGAACGCCTCTTCGAACTCGCCCTGCCGCAGCGCCGCGTCGCCGCGCCGTCGCGCCTCTTCCGCCGTCGCTGGCTGATACTCGATCTCGCGACGCAGCTCGTTCGACTCTGAACCCGCTCGCACAAACGAGAACGAATCGCCCATCGCCATCACGGGTATTATACCACAAGGGTTGACGAGTCGGCTCGCTCGCCCCCTGTAGCACGGACGGAACCGTCCGTGCATCGTCAGCGCGACGCCGACGCACCTGTAGCACGGGCTGGAAGCCCGTGCAAGCGTCGCACGGACAGGACTGTCCGTGCATCGCGACGCCTGCTTGGGCACGACTGTCCAAGCCGCCGTCGGTCGTGAGGCTCATCATGGCGCGAAAGATTGAGCGGATTGTCTGGCACACTGCCGCGCACGGACGCGACGGGCAGGCATTCGACACCACCGCTGCGCAGATTGACCAGTGGCATCGCGAACGCGGCTGGAGCGAAATCGGCTACAACGTGGTCATCCGCTTCGATGGAACCATCGAGAAGGGGCGCGATCCGCGCAAAATCCCCGCTGGCGTGCTGGGCATCAACGAGACCACCTACCACATCTGCTTTTCGGGGCACGGCGACATCGCCCCGCTGACCCCGCAGCAAATGGAAAGCGGCATCCAGCACACGATTGAGATGCTCCACAAGTACGGGCTGACCGAGCGGTTCCTGAACGAACCCGACGGCTTGATTGTGATGGGACATCGCGAGGTGAACGAGCTGGTGCGCCGCGGCTTAGCCCCCACGCCTACCACGAAGACCTGCCCAGGTCGGTTGGTGGACATAGATCAGGTGCGCCTAATGATTCGTCAGCGGCTGACGCGACCACCTGCCCCCACCTATGAGTACGACTCGCAGGCAGCGGGCGAACTGTTTCAGGGGCTGAAGCAGGTGTATGCCGCTGCGTCCAAGCTCAAGTTGCCCGAAGAGGCGATGCGCTTCCTCAACCAGTTCCGCAAGCAGCCCGAAGTAGATGCCGTCATCGCACGGGGGCGACAGGAGCAGGAACCATAAGTTGTTCCCGTTGCCATTTCAAGCGACACCATTCGTCAGCGGGACGCTGATGCGGCGCAAGGGCATGCGTAGCATCGGCGTCGCGCCGACGACATGAGGGCGTCTGCTAAGCCGATTGGTAAGTGTTTCCAATGTGAAATCGTCCCTTTTGGGCGGGAAACGCGGGGAGCCATAACTGGGCGAGGTTGACCTCGCTCGTACGGGCGCGGTTCCCGCATCCTGTCAGCGCATTGAGAGACGATTCCATCTTGGAAGGCACTTATCAGTACTACAGCCCCAACCGCGTTGCAAAATAGTGCAGTGAGTGGTTGCGCGTCTTGGCAAGATTCCAGTCGTACTCCTTGAGAATCTGCTGATACATCTCCTCCTCTCCTCTGCCAAGTTGCTGGCAGAGTTTTTTGAACCCCTCGTATGTCAGATTGTCGGTGCTGCTATAGGCAAGAATGCCCAGTGAGTTGTTGGAGACAACGCCTGCGAGGTACCACGCCTCAATCTCAGGGCACACCACAAGGATTCTGCGTTGAAGGTCAGGTGGTCTACGTAGCCCCTTGAAATCGAAATGTTCCTTCAAGGTTCGTCTCTTCGCCTCCGTTATACACTTACTGGGGTCAAGGTCAGCCACGATGTAGCTTTCGTATCCTTGCTTCAGAGAGGTGTAGAACAATCCCGCGCCAGTCTTAGGCTTTAAGCCAGAGTAGGTGACAACGCTTTCGTCCCACCCTGCAAATCCAGAAACGCCGAGCAGAGGAAGAACCAACTGCGCAATGAAATCTGCATCTCTGGGTCCTTCCGCGAAAAAACGGAAGTTTAGCATCCTACTTCCCCAACAGTCCTTTCGCGTGCAGCTCAGGCAGGTCGATTCGCTGGCGTAGAAAGGCGCGCACCATCTTCTGACTGGCGGGGTAGACAATCTGTGAAAAACCACGCTCGTCGCGTTTCACGAGGCGCAGTTCTTCAACGGATGTGTAGCGCAGCAGTTCAGGGTTGTGTGTGGTAATCAGAATCTGCCGCTCTTGGGACGCACTGCGCGCCAGATGTATCATGCGCTCGATTATCTTGGGATGGAGGTGGCGGTCCGGCTCCTCAAAGATCGCCAGCTCGTTGGGGCGGGCGTCGAAAAAGAGCGCGACAACCAGCGCGATGGCGTGAACCGTGCCGTCCGAAAGCAGCGGCGCGCTGAAGGTGTGCTGCCCCGCGAACCGCTCCACCACCTGCAGGTACGCCGCGTCGTTGGGCAGGCGCGCCGTTTGTACCTTCTCCACATAAGGCAGCAGAGTCTGGATTAGGGCTTGCAGTTTCGTGCGCGTCTGTTCCCGCTGCAGCAGGTTGCGGACAAGAAAGGGCAGATTGCTGCCGTCCTCTTTGAGGCGAGTCACGCCCTCCATCGGCGTTGCCATCTGCGCCAGGCGCGGGAGAAAGTCGTACACGCGCACGCCGAAACTGTGCTGCACTACCTCGCGCCACGGGGAACGCAGCAACTCAACGATGGAATAGGCGCGCCCCGACATAATCTCCACGCTTTCCCATCCCGTCTGGATAACCACTCCTGCCTCACGGACTGGGTGCGGCGCGCGGATAGTGAACTTGTCGCCGTCTTTTTGTATAAGAATGCGCGGCAGGGGCTTCTCATCGCCCGACTGAGTAGGGATGAACCGCATCTCCAGTCGCTCGCGCTGCGGTTCAGCGGACAGCTGGTCGTGTGCTGCGCTGAAGGTTCCCTCGTACTCTGCCCACGCGAGCCGTTCCAGCCCGTAGCCCTGCAGCGACGCCTGTACGAAAGGCAGCTCCACAGGCGACCCCTGCCAGCGCACGCCGATGCTGAACTGCGCTTCGGACACAAGGGCGTTGGCAAGCGCGCGTGCGCCGCCGCCCCGCGCCGTCGCCTCTTCCAAGCCGTGATGGATTAGGTCGTGCAGGAACCGAAACGCCCCCACCAGATTCGACTTGCCCGAAGCGTTGCCCCCCACCACTATCGTCAGCGGCAACAAGTCAAGGCGCGCCTCGCCGAAGCTTTTGAAGTTGCGCAACCAGAGTCGCTCTATCACGCAGAGTCACCCATAGGAGTGTACCTCGCCAAGTGTGTTTGATTCAGAGCAAGTCCTTTCCCAACTCCCGCAGCTCGCGCCGCGAAAG
>JANXCK010000242.1 GCA_025060055.1 Fimbriimonadales bacterium
CAAGTGGGCAACTGCGGCGCACTGATTTTACAGCAAGCAAAGGCGCGATTTCTGGACTCGTGGCAAGGTACAATCGCCACCGATGAAGAAGCAACTCATCGAGGGTGTTCAGCTCAAACCACTGGTGGCGCACGCTGACGAGCGAGGCTACCTGATGGAACTGCTCCGCTGCGACGACCCAATCTTCCAAAAGTTTGGGCAGGCGTATGTGTCGCTGAACTATCCAGGCGTCATTCGCGCTTGGCACTGGCACGAAAAGCAAACCGACTACTGGGTGGTGGTAAAACGCCGTGATGTCGTCGGCGGGACGCTGACGCTACGCACGCGCTCCATGTAGCGTCGGCGTCCTTGCCGACGACTGTGCCACTTGAAAACCCGATGGTGTAGGGGCGAGGTGACCTCACCCCTACTCCATAACGGTTCCCCTCTCCTGCGTGGCGGGAGAGGGACTGGGGGTGAGGGCACTGTCGCGCTTGAAACCCCGATTGGGATAATAGCCCATGCGCTATAATTGAAGGGTACGCCCATGGACTTCTTGGACGCGGTTCGGTATATCGAGAGCCTCTCGATTCAGGGCTGGCGGCTGGGCAACGCCCGATTCGAGGCGTTCTTAGAGCGTTTAGGCAATCCCCATCTGCAAATCCCCTGCGTGCATATTACAGGCACAAATGGCAAAGGCTCGACCACAACCTTGATTAGCGCTATCCTGCGCGCCGCAGGCTACCGAGTCGGAACCTACATCTCGCCCCATGTGTTCGACATCCGAGAGCGGATTCTCATAGATGGCGAACTAATTCCCAAGGAGCTGTTTGCCGAAGGCGTCGCCTTTATGCGCCCGCTGATTGAGCAACTGAACGACACCGAGCACGGGCAGATTACCGAGTTCGAGATTAAGACCGCGTTGGCGTTCTGGGCGTTCGTGCAGGCGCAAGTGGAAGTGATGGTACTGGAGGTGGGGCTGGGCGGTCGGATGGACGCCACGAATGTCATCACGCCCGAAGTGAGCGTCATCGTGAGCATCGGGTTAGACCACATGGATCGCTTGGGTCCCACACATCGGGACATCGCTTACGAGAAGGCGGGGATTATCAAACCGGGACGCCCTGTGGTTAGCGGCGCCGCGCACCCCGACGCTGTGGACATGATTGCGCGAGTCGCTGTTGCGCAGGGCGCACCTCTGCATCAAGTGGTGCGTGGTGTGGACATCTCGCCTATTCCTAACTCAAGTGAGGCGCCCAAGCTAAGCGCGGACACCTTGTCCGTGCAATCCGCAGCGATGGCTGACCGAGCTGCCAGCGTCTTCTACTACACGCCGTTGCCATCGCCGACCGATTCGGCGGTGCGCGTGCAGCGTGGCGCGTGGGAGATTGCCCTGCAGCCGTACCTGATAGGCGATTATCAGCGGCATAACACGGCGTGCGCGGTTGCCGCAGCGGTGCTGCTGCGCGAGCGCGGCTACGCGATTAGCGACGAGGCAATCGAGCAAGGCGTGCAGCAGGCGCGTTTGCCCGGACGCCTGCAGGTGGTCTCGGAGACGCCTCGCGTGGTGCTGGACGGAGCGCATAATCCCGACGCGGCGGCGGTACTGGCAAAAGCACTGCCACGCCTGTTCAAGTACCGACGCCTCATCTTGGTGATGGGCATGCTCACCCCCCACGAGCCTGCCGACACCCTGCGCTGCTTGTTGCCGCTTGCGGATGTGGTCGTCTTCACGCCCGTCTCCCATCCCCGCACGCACACGGCAGAGGTGCTGCTGCAAAGTGCGCAAGCGTGGCTGGCTGCCAAGCCGAGCCGCACCCCCCGAACCTTGCTCACCGCGCCCAACCCGCAGCACGCGTTCGAGCAAGCCATGCGCCTTGCCGAAGTGGACGACCTTGTGCTGATTACAGGGTCGTTCTACCTAATCGGAGAGTGGCAAATGCCAAACAACTGAAAAGGAGGCAAGGTATACTGTTTTGGAACCCCGCGGACGGAGCGAGTCCCGCGCTGTTGTCGCTCAGCATGCCTGCTTGAGCAGACGCTGGCTGAGCAGAACCGTTCGAGTCGGCAATAATTCGCAAGGAGGTGGCAACGATGCACACAACTTACGCGGAGGAGCTACGCCTCGAAGACTACGAGGTGCATCCAGAGCGCGGCTTCTTACCCGCTGAAGACCCGCTGCCCTACCTGGAAGACCCCTACTACACGCCGTGGGAGCAGGTTGCAGCGGAGCTGCCCAAGCTGCTGGTGGCGCACAAGGTGCGCTCTGTGGTCGACTCGATGCCGCGCCTCACGCCCGAGCGCCTGCAGACCGATCGGGAACGCTGTCGCGCGATGATGCTCTTGTCGTACATCGGGCACGCCTACGTGTGGAACGGCGACGCGCCCGCCCAGCGCATTCCTGCCAACCTCGCCCTTCCGTGGTACGAGGTCAGCCAGCAGTTAGGTAGACCGCCCGTGCTGTCTTACGCCTCGTATGCTTTGGACAACTGGCGTCGGTTAGACCCCAACGCGCCGATTGAGCTGGGCAATATTGTGCTGCTGCAGAACTTCCTTGCGGGACTGGACGAGGAATGGTTTATCTTGGTTCATGTGGACATCGAGGCGAAGGCAGCCCGCGCCCTGCGACAAATCCCGACCGCGCTGCGCGCCGCGGCAGCGAACGACCTGCCTGCGCTCACTCACGCGCTTCAGGAAGTTGCCGCCGCCTTAGATGCGATGTACGCCGTTCTGGTGCGCATGCCCGAAGCGTGCGACCCATATATCTACTACCGTCGCGTGCGCCCGTATATTCACGGTTGGAAGAACAACCCCGCGCTGCCCAACGGCTTAATCTACGAGGGCGTCGAGGCATATGGTGGGCAGCCACAGCAGTTTCGGGGCGAAACAGGCGCTCAAAGCACGATTATCCCGACCTTAGATGGGCTACTGGGCATTCAGCACGCCGACGACCCGCTCAAGACCTACTTGATGGAGATGCGCCTGTATATGCCGCCCGCGCATCGGCGGTTTCTGGAAGCGGTGGAGACGCGCTCCAAAGTGCGCCAAACCGTGTTAGCCAGTGGCGACGCCACCCTGCGCGATGCCTACAACGCTTGCGTTGAAGGCGTGCAGCGGTTCCGCACGCTACATCTGGAGTACGCCGCCCAGTATATCTACAAACAGCAGGCAAAAGACCCAAAGAACCCGACCAGCGTCGGCACGGGGGGCACGCCGTTTATGAAGTACCTCAAGAAACATCGTGACGAGAGCAAGGCGCATCGGTTAG
>JANXCK010000165.1 GCA_025060055.1 Fimbriimonadales bacterium
AGGGCGTTGCGCTCGGCGCAGAGCGCACTCAGCTGCGCCTGATAGCCGTATGGCTCGTCGTCGCTGTTCCAGCCGAAGCCGTAGCGAGTGGCGTCCAGCCACGAATCGTCATACAGCAGGTAGCCCTGCACGCGCCGAATACCTGCGGCGTAAACCTGTTGCGCTAATGCTTGCAGATCGCGCCTCTCCAGCGTCGCGTCGCCCATGCCTTGCAAAATCAAGTCGCCTTGCAAGGTTCCATCGGACGCGACTGTTCCCCGTACCCACACGCGCGTGCAGAACTGGTAATCAGGACCGAGCAGATGCAGCGCCGCCGCCGTGACAAGCAGCTTCATGTTGGAGGCAGGGACGAGCATCCGTTCCGCGTCGCGCCGATAGAGCGTTTCGCCCGTCTGCACATCGCGCACGACTACACCGCAGTAGCTGTACCGTAGCCATTCCACATCGAGGAGTGCGTCGAGTTCCGCCTGAAGTGTCTGAGCATCCGCAAATGCAAGGGCAAGTAGCAGGAGCGTTGCGCTTCGGCAAAGCATACGGCACGATTCGCGCACACAGCGCGGTTCCCTGCCTGCGTGTGATTCCAGAAAGGCTCTAATGAGTCCCTCAAAGGTTAAATCATCCCGTTTTTCGCAGGGCGGGTTGCGAACCCGCCCCTACCTGCAACGCCCTGTAGGGGCGCGTTGGGAACGCGCCCCAAATGGAACGATTTCACATTTGAGGCACTTAAGTACCTCAAATGTGAAATGTTGCTTTTGTCAGGGCGCGCACGAGAGCGCGCTCCTACACAAACCCTGTAGGGGCAGACCTCTGTGTCTGCCCTGCATAAGGGGAGGCTTTGACACTCGAGGCACTCAGGTATTCTATCGGTTGGCATGCCGAAGGCTCGCGTTCAGTATGTTTGCACGGCGTGTGGCTACGCGGCGCCGCGTTGGATGGGGCAGTGCCCAGAGTGTGGTGCGTGGAACACGCTCCAAGAAGAGACCCTCGCCCCAGCGCGCCCCACTGCACGCGCAGCGCGCCCCGCCTCTGCACCTGTGCGTGCCCAGCCAATCGCCAGCCTGAGCGAAATCGCTGAGACCCGTCTGCCCACAGGTATCGGCGAGTTCGACCGCGTGTTGGGTGGGGGCATAGTTCCTGGCTCGCTAATCCTGCTCGGTGGTGAGCCCGGCGTGGGCAAAAGCACGCTCCTGCTGCAAGCAGCGCAGGGCTTAGCGCAGCACGGCAAAGTGCTATACCTCACGGGCGAAGAGTCGCTGCGTCAGTTGCAGATGCGCGCCCGTCGGCTGCACACGCTTAGCCCAAACTTGCAAGCCGCCGCCATCGCCGAGCTGGAAACCGTGCTGGGCTTGATGCACGCCGAGCAGCCCGTCGTTGCTGTGATTGACTCAATCCAGACACTCTACACGGGGCAGATCGACGCCCCGCTCGGCACTGTAGCGCAAATTCGCGCCTGCGCCGCCGCGCTTCAGCAAACCGCCAAAGAGCAAGAGATTGCACTGTTTCTGATTGGGCATGTCACTAAAGAGGGCGCAATCGCAGGACCGAAGGTGCTGGAGCATTTGGTGGATGTGGTGCTACATTTTGAGGGCGATCCGCAGGGGCTATTTCGGGTGCTGCGTGCCAGCAAGAACCGCTTCGGCGCCACAGACGAGGTCGGCGTGTTCGATATGCAGTCGGAGGGGTTGGTTCCCGTGCCGAACCCGTCGGAGCGACTGCTGGCGGAGCGAGCGGTGGACGCGCCTGGATCGGTGGTGTTCCCGTTGCTGGAGGGCAGTCGCGCAATGCTGGTGGAGATTCAAGCGCTCACCACACCCTCATTTTTGAACACGCCCCGCCGCGTAATCACAGGGCTGAGCTATGAGCGCGTGAGCCTGATTTTAGCGGTGATGGAGAAGCGGCTCGGCTTTCGGATGCTGTCGCACGATGTGTTTGTGAACGTGGCGGGGGGCGTGCGCGTGCTGGAGCCTGCGGCGGATTTGGCGGTGCTGGTGGCGGTCGCCTCTGCGATGCGCAACCGCCCGCTGCGCCCCGATTTGGTCGTTTTTGGCGAGGTGGGGCTGGGTGGTGAGGTGCGCAGCGTGCCACGCTTGGAGGCGCGACTCAACGAAGCGGCGCGACTGGGCTTCCAACATGCAATTGTGCCGCGCAGCAATCTGCAACGCCCTCATGAACGCCTGCCAATGAGCGCACTGCCCGCCCGCACCGCCCAAGAAGCCGTCGGACTTGCGCTGGGCAGCGCGCCCGAGCCACACACTGAACCGTCCGAATCCCCGTTCGACTGACGGCTCATGGCGCCCACCGCTGAAGATCCCAGAGGGGATACAACCCAGCGCCCAAAATCCCCGCCAGCACGCCGCCCGCGCAGCACAGCCCCACTATCGACAAAATGGTCGCAATTATCCCCATCACATAGCCCGCTACTGCCATCCCGCGGTCGGCAGCATCGCCCAGCCCTGCGTCAATCTGGCTGATTGCACTCTTGCCAAAAACCCACGCCAGTACCCCAAAAATCAACGGCAGCGGCAGGCACAGGTAGAAAATCCCCGAAGTAATCAGCGTCAATAACGCCACTATACCCAGCACCAAGCTCGCTATCGCCATCGTGTTCGTCGACTTCTGCATTGCCGTCCCCCTCCAATCAGTATAGTATACCGTCATTTCACAAAAAATGCAAGAGCGACTTCACTGTGCCAAAGCAGCCCTTCCTGAGTGAGGCGAATTGTGTCGGCGTTCTGTTCCAGCCAGCCGCGCTGCACCAGTTGCTGAATTGCACTGGCGTAGTGCGTGCGAACTGGCAAGCCGTAGCGTGCTTCCAAATCCGCCAAGTTCACGCCCTCCAGCATGCGCAGCCCCAGCATCAGCGTCTCGGCAACCGAGTCCCAGCCCGTCAGCCGTTCCCACTCCAGTTCCAGCGGCTCGCCTGCCCGCACACGACGAATGTATTCGCGCGGATGCTTAATGTTCGTCCATCGCCTGCCCTCCATGTACGATACTGCGCCTGGTCCAAAGCCCAGATACGGCTCGTTGCGCCAGTAGATGAGATTATGTCGGCATTCATAACCAGGCAGCGCGTAGTTGGAGATTTCATACTGTCGATAGCCCGCCTGCGCTGTGATGTGCTGAGCGCAGCGAAACATCGCCACCTGCTCCTCGTCATCGGGCAGATACAGTTTGCCCTTCTGATACAGGTGGTAAAAGCGCGTGTTCGGTTCCAACAT
>JANXCK010000255.1 GCA_025060055.1 Fimbriimonadales bacterium
CTTCTGTAACAGGGTACAGGCGCAACAGGCGGTTGGACAGCGACTCCTGAATTGACTGCCAGAATGTCTCTGCAACGGTCAACCCGAAACGGTAGCGTAGAAGCGTAAGCGTCTCGCTCAGAACAAAGTTCGAGGTGGCGAATACTCGCCGACGCGCCTGAATCTCCTGCAGAAAGAAGGCGCGCGCCAGAGCGTGCGAATGGTCGTCTTTACTCGCCAGTGCAATCCACGCACTACTGTCGACGAATACAAGGCGGCTCATCGCTTCTGGTAGAGGTAGTCATCGTGGCGCACACTCAAATCAGGGGGACCGTCCTGCGCGATGCCGATAATGCGCTCCAGCGGATGCGCTTGTGACGGCTCTGCCTCTGCAGGCTCACCCTCAAGCACTTCCACGCGCACGCGCTTGCCCTTCAGCGAGTCCCCCCGCGCCACAATCTCTTCCCACAAGCCCTCGTAAACTTGTTGCATAGCGGAATTGTACCCAGCAACGCCATTGCGTGCCGAAGCGCGGGTCGCCCGTGAGGTCGGGGCGCTCGGCAATCAGCCCTGCACGGACTTCCTGCGCTGCGGCGTAGAAATCGTCCATGAACTGCCGTATCCACAGCCATGGGTCGCCGTCGGGCGCGTTCAGCTCCGCGCGAATCGCTTCTGCAACGCGCTTGAGAGTCAACGGCTCGTACATCGGTGGCTCCTAATCGTACAGCGCGTCCAAATAGCGGCGTAGCACCTCGTCAATAACGCCCCGAAACGGCAGCGAGTTCGCCATCCCGTAGATGGGCGCCATTTCGCCCTTCTCTTCGGGGTGCGCTTTCACATACGCCACCGCCTCACGCAGATCGCTGAGAAACGCCTCTACGACGCCCGACTGCGCGTGGCGGATGGTCACGGCGAAGTGCAGCCCCGCGGGACGCTGCAGCGCGTTCAGTCGCCAGCCGCGCTGCGCCATCTGATCCAGCACCTGATAGATGTTTACCTTCTCCGACGCGCTGGTGAACGCAATCAGAAACAGCGGCTCGCCCATCAGTTTCAGTTCGGGAATCTGCTCAATGCCTTTGCGGATGGCGCGGGCGGTGTCCATAATCTGGCGGGCGCACTCCAGATAGCCTTGCTTACCGAGAGCGACCATCGCCGCCCAGCCTGCCACGCTCAGCGCGCCAGGGCGACTGCCTGGCAGCGTTGGCGAGGCGTACAAGCCGCCCTGCCACTCCGTCGCCGTGAAATACTGATACCGTCGCAGGCTCCGCCCCCGATACAGCACCACCGACAAGCCCTTCGGCGTATAGCCGTACTTATGCGGGTCGACTGAGATTGAGGTTACGCCCTCCACACGGAAGTCCCACGGGGGCACGGGGTAGCCCAGTTGCTCAATAAACGGCAAGATAAAGCCCCCCAGACAAGCGTCCACATGCATGCCAATCCCGTACTGCTTCGCCATCTGCGCGATTTGGGGGATGGGGTCGATCGCGCCGTGCGGGTAGCCCGGCGCGGAGCCGACGAGCGCGATTGTGCGGCGCGTGATGGCGTTGTGCATCGCCTCCAAGTTCGCCTTGAAGTCGTCGCCCACAGGCGTGCGGATAAGCCGAATGCAGAACAGGTGCGCTGCCTTGTCGAAAGCGGGGTGCGCGGTTTCGGGTGCAACTACCTCTGGCTCGTCGATGCCTTTCTCGGCGCGCGCCCAGTCGCGGTAGGTCTTCATCGCCAGCAGGATGCTCTCGGTGCCCCCTGAAGTGGTCGTGCCCACGATTTGCTGTTCAGGGTCATCGGTGGGCTGTGCGCTAAGCAGGTGCGCTGTCATGCGCACAATCTCGGCTTCGAACTTCACAGTGCTGGGGAACAGGTCGGCGTGCAGAGGGTTGCTCTGGGCGTGCAGGGCGTACACCTGACTGAGGAACGCGCTATGCTCCTCGCCGCCGTGATAGACCGTGCCTGACACGCGCCCCTGCTGCCACGGCGGCGCCTCCTGCTCGCGTAGCTGCTGCAGCCAGCCCAGAATCTGCTCGCGGGGAACGCCCTGTTCGGGCAGCGTGGAGAAATCGGGCAGGCTCTCCAGCTTCGGGCGCATCTTGGCACGCACCATCTGCTCTATCTGCGCGTATTCCGCTTCCAGCCGTTTCTGCACGGCGGGGATGCGCTGCGCCGCCTTCTCCGCGCCTTTCAGCACGCCCTGCCAGACACGCTTCAGCCCCATAGCAGGGGGATTGTACCTGACAGGTACACTTCGGGTGGTGCGAGCAGGCGTTCTGGATATCGGCTCCTACTCGACGCTGTTGTTGATTGGGGAGCGTGGCGAAGCAGGCTGGCGCACGCTGCTCGACACGGCGCGAATTACGCGCTTAGGCGAAGGCTTCAGCATAACCAAGACACTCCAGCCACAGGCGATTGAGCGCACGATGCAGGCAGTAGAGGAGTACCTTGCGTTGTGCCGCGCCATGAGCGTGGAAAAGGTGATTGCAGTGGCGACGGCGGTCGTGCGAGAGGCGCGCAATAGCCAGATGCTTACCACAGCGTTGCGCCAACGGTTGCCTGCGCACGCCCAGTTCATCCTCCTTTCGGAAGCCGACGAGGCGCGGTACAGCTTCCTCTCGGTAGCACGCGACACGCAGCTGGCTCTCGGCGACGAGCGGGTGGCGGTCGTGGATATTGGCGGGGGTAGTGTGGAGGTCGCGCTGGGACGCCACGAGGTTGAGCAATCGTTTAGCTTCCCGCTGGGCGCAGTGCGAGTCCGTGAAACGCTGATGCCCAGTGACCCGCCAGAGCCGCGCGAGGTGCTGGCTGCCGTGCGTGCCTTAGACGAGATGTTTGAACCCCTGCGTGCCCTGCCCCAGCCCGACCGAGTCGTGGCGATTGGCGGCACAGGCGTTAACTTGGCGATGCTCGCGCTCCAGTCAAGTCAGTTTGACCCTGTGCAGGCACATGGTGTCTGGTTCGGCGACGAGACGCCCGCCGCGCTGTTGGAACGCCTGCTGCGCCTCAGCGATGCCGAGCGTCGCACCCTACCAGGAATCGAGTCAGGGCGCGCCCCGCTGCTGCACATCGGCGCGTTGATTTTGGAGCGCGTGCTGTTTGCCCTGCGCCACGAGACGGTTCAAATCAGCGCACGCGGCGTGCGCTACGGCGTCCTTTGGAGCCTCTGCGCGATATAGTACCAATCGGCGTTTCGAGCAACACAGTTCGTCAGCGCGACGCTGACGCAACGCACGCGCTCCGCGTAGCGTCGGCGTCCCCGCCGACGACTGCGCCACCTGAAACCCCGATTGGTACAATAGCAGGAAAAACGCCTCGGATGTCGAAACCCCTTCAAAGGAGCAGGCAAGGAGAACCGTCATGCAGAGACAAGAGAGCGCGTTTGTGGTAGCGTTTCGCGTGCTGCTGGAGCGCCCCACTCTGGCAGTGATGATGTTCCTG
>JANXCK010000059.1 GCA_025060055.1 Fimbriimonadales bacterium
CAGGTCAGCACTGTCTACAACCCCGTCGCCGTTCGCGTCGCCCTGACCGCCTGGACTGCCAAAGTTGAGCAGCACGAGGAGCAGATCGATGTCGTTCACGCAGCCGTCGCCATTCACATCGCCGGCTCGCCGCTCGACCTGCACCGTGTAAGCGGGGCTTACGCCGAGATTGCCCGCGCGGTCAGCAATCTGGAACTGCACGCGGTTCTGCGTGCGGCTCGGCGGGAAGCGGATAGGTGGCGTGCTAATCGTTTCCTGCTGCGTTGAACCGTCAACACCCGTACACTGGGCAGGAAGCCAATCAGACCAAGTAGCACCGCCGTCTGTGCTGTAGCGGTAGGCAGCGGTTGCACGGCTTAGCCCGGAGCGCCAATCGCGTACCTGCACCGAGCAAACGGGCGTGCCATACACGACCCCTGTTGGTTGAAAGTTCTGCCACTCGCCCCACGCGCCGGGCGGCGTGCCGTCGATGATGACCGTTGCTTGCACGCTGCCCGAACCACCGTTGCGCGAAGCCACAATCAGCTCGATGGTCGCGTTGCCCTCGCTGGCGCCACTGCTGAGGCTCCACTGAGCGCGCCGACTGCGCCCGCTGCCAATATTGCCCAAATTCTTGCCCGGCACATCGGGGAAGAAGAGGCTCTCTTCACCGCCATCGGGCGCGCGGCGGAAGTAGGTCATCCCGCGCCGAATTACCATGAGGCTGGGAACCCGTAACCCCACAAACACGCCAGTAGCAACATACGAGCTGGGCGCAACGCGCGCCTCTACCGAAAAGGTGGTGCTGGGGCGCACTGCCACAGGCGCGCTCAGGCTGAGCTGTAGGCTCGGTGTAGCGCTCCCCTGAACCCAGTGGACTGTAACAGCCCACGGCTGGCGAGCGCCCTCGTTCTGCGCGTAGGTATACACCTTGACCCGATACGCGCCCGCAGGCGGGTTGCGAACCTCAATCACTTCCACATTATCGAAACGCGAGGTTGCCGACCAGTTGCCCGCAGGCGTCTCATCCAGCGCGCCCTGTTGCAAGTAGAGGTCTAAGTCGTTTTTCAGGGCAACCGACGCACCCGCTGCCGCAGGTGGGTCGGGATAGACCAGCACCACACGCAGTTTCGAGCAGCTATCAGGGATATTCACATCGAAGTAGCGCAGGTTGCCCGTTTCGGCGTTCTCCCACCAGTAAGTGTACCAGCCGCCGCCCCAGCCAAAGTGCGCCAGCAGCGCATCGATCTTGCCCAGACCCTGCGTGTTGCGATCGTAGCCCAAGTCGATGGCGGTTGCCATGATTGTGGAACGGACACCCCACGCAGGCATGGTCGGATAGGCTTGGCGCAGCGTCGCTACCAGACCCGCCACATGCGGCGCCGCCATTGAAGTACCTGACAAGCCCAACAGGTATCCTGTGGTGTCCAGATGATGGGTGGAGTCGATGGCGCGTCCTGGTGCGACAACATCGGGCTTTGCCCGATTGTCGCCCGTGGGGCCGCGCGATGAGTAGTTCGTGACCGTGTCCACTCTGTTCAGCTCGTCGTCTTCAATCGCGCCCACTGCCATCGCGCCCTTTGCAACCGCAGGGCGTTTGATGGTGCCTGCACCTGGACCGTCGTTGCCCGCGCTGACCACTGCCACGATATCCTCGCCAAATAATAGGTCTACGGTGCGCGAGCCTGCGTCCGTTCCTGTTTGGCGCAATCCAGAAGCGCCGCCGCTGTAGTTGAAGAGGTGGCGTTTGAGCGCGGGATCACCACGCCCACGCATATCCAGATAGCCTTCCATCACCGAGTTGCCCTCGGAAACTGCCCGACCTGAAGCGGGATCGTATCGAAACACCTTGCTATGCACCATGTCATAAGGTTCCGCAGGCGACTCCTGAAATCCCGCGGCGAATCCGCGATAGCGAAACTGTGCCAGCCCTGCCCCAAACAGCGTGC
Organism: Fimbriimonadales bacterium; assembly: GCA_025060055.1. Taxonomy (GTDB): domain Bacteria; phylum Armatimonadota; class Fimbriimonadia; order Fimbriimonadales; family GBS-DC; genus GBS-DC. The sequence goes on from JANXCK010000059.1 coordinate 1,929, forward strand.
CCGACACATGTGTGCCGTGCCCGTGCAGGTCGTTCCACCAGTTCTGCTCAGTGGTGCGGTTAAACCCGAACATACCCCCGGCAAGGTTGGCGAAGTCTCGGTGGTAGATATTCACTCCGCTGTCCATCACGCCGATTTTGACTTGGCGCCCGTTCACGGGGCGTCCGTCATACTCCGTTCCCCAGAGCTGGTCGGCATTCACCGACGGCTGCGACTCGGTGTGAAGCGCGGCATACGAGACAGGCACTGGCTCAATAAACAGCACACTGTTCATCTCCAGCATCGCTGCAATTTGCGCTGCGCTTGCCACAGCGTAGTAGGCGGGCAAATGCTCGTAGTAGCGAATCTCGCCCACACCCAAGGCTTGCAGCTCAGCGAGCACTGTGCCCACAGTGTCTGCCTCGAAAAGATTGATGTAAACCTCGACAGGCGTGTTGGGCGCGCTTTGCAACTGCTGACGCAATATCGGGTCTATTTTGAACTCGCGCGGCGGCTGACCTACCCAGCGGACGCCTTCGTCTGTCGCGACGCTGAGTAGCGACGCAGCAGGGATCCGCGCCAAGTACGCCGTATAAGGGTAAAACCCCAGCAGCTGCACGCCGTAGTTGCGCAGCCGCGCTTGCAACGCAGCATCCAGACGCCCGTGCAGCAGAATTAAGGCATAGACCGACCGTGCTGCTGCGCCCTGCAGGGTCTCTCGTGCGCTTCCGAAGGCGGTAAACAACAGCTCCGGTTGCAACTTTTCGTCAGCAGGCGGGCTGAATTCTGCCTGTCCAAAGGCGATCGCACTCGGCTCGCCCTTAGAGCCAAACGGAAGTACGAAGTTGCCAGCGTTCCGCCCTACGGAGGAAGCGTCTTGGGCATGTGTCAGACCACGCCCAATCCACGCACGCTCGCCTACGCGCGGCGCACGCGTCTGCCCTACAACGGTCTGGTAAATCGGGGCAATAACTTCGCCCCGCGCGTTGAGAACCAGTGCCGTCTCCTGTGGCGGGCGCGGTGCAAGCCACAACGGCACAGAGCGCTCCAGCACCAGATACTGCGGCAACCACGGCGCAGGAGTTGGACGCTCGACTTGACTCCAGCCGCTCACGACGCACGCCACCACTCCAAAAGCCCATCCAAATCCTCTCATAGCTACTGCCCCAGTCCCACCATGTTGAGAAGATGCGCTTAGGATTATACCAAGCGGGTCTTGGGTAGTTCTTTCGCTCCTTCCCGCGAGTCTCCTTCCTGCCACGCGCGCGAAGATAGCAAAAGCTTGGGCGTTGGCAGCCTTAGGATCGCTTTGTTGGCGTCTAATAAGTGCCTCAAAAGTTAAAGGCTCCCTTTTTGACCCTCATCCCCAGCCCCTCTCCCACGAGGAGAGGGGAGCCGAGTTCTCCCCTCGCCCTCTGGGAGAGGGGTCAGGGGGTGAGGGTAGGAAGACGGAACGTTAATCTTGGAGGGACTTACCAACTGCCCTCTCGAATAGCGCAGTTGTCGGCGCGGACGCCAACGCTACACAGAGCGCGTGCGTCGCGTCAGCGTCTCCCTGACGAACCACGTCGCTTGAAACGGGCGATTCGTACAAGAGGCTTTTGAGGCAGGAACTTGGGAAGGCGTCACGAACCTATTCGTATGCGACGCAGCGGGCAAACGCAAGAGTGGAAACCGAAGACCGACGAGAAGCTGCTGATTATTCACGCCGACGACTTCGGAATGTGCCACTCCAAAAATCGCGCTACCATTCGCGCGTTCGAGACAGGCGCAATCAGCAGCGCGAGTATCATGATGCCGTGCGCGTGGGTTGCGGAAGCCGTAGAATGGGTCAAGCGGAACCCGAACGCCGATGTGGGACTGCATCTCACGCTCACCAGCGAGTGGTCGCCCATACGCTGGCGTCCTGTCGCCCCCGCCGATAAGGTCAAAGGGCTGCTCGATCCGCAGGGCTACATGTGGCGAAGCGTGGAGGAAGTCATCCGCCACGCCACACCTCAAGAAGTGGAAACCGAAATCCGCGCCCAAATCGAACTCGCCTTGAAGATGGGGCTTAAGCCCACGCATCTGGACTCGCACATGGGCACGCTGTATGCCGACGCACGCTTTTTCGAGGTGTTCCTGCGCGTTGCAATTGAGTATAAAATTCCACCGATGGTGTTCAGCCCCACTCCAGAGATACTCCTGATGGCACAGGCGCGCGGCATAGATTACCGTGAAGTTTACCAACGCATTCTGGCGGCGGGATTGCCTACAATTGACTACTTGAATGCTCAGTACGCGCCTGGCGAAAGCAAAGACAAGCATCGACAGCGGCTGCACGAATACCTGCGCACACTCAAGCCAGGCGTCAACGAGCTGATTGTGCATCTGGGGATGGACGACCCCGAAGGCAACGCCGTCACAGGCGGATGGCGCTACCGCGTGCAAGAGTTGGAGATTCTGCAGGAGCCAGAGTTCAGAAACCTGCTACAAGAACACAAAATCCGCCTGTTCACCTATCGGGAGCTGGCGAAGATGCCGACATCACGCGCATAATCATGGGAGCAGGTATGCGTAAACTGTCTGAACTCCGACAGCGAATCGACCAAATCGACGAGCAACTGCTGCAGCTGCTCAATGAGCGGGCGGAGCTGGCAAAGCAGATTGGCGAACTCAAGTCGCGCGACCACAAGCCGTTCTTCACGCCCGAGCGCGAGCAGATGATCTACCGCCGCTTGCAGCAGCTCAATCGCGGACCGCTTACCCAAGAGCAGATTATCGGAATCTTTCGGGAGATTATCTCGATCTCGCGGGCGCTGGAAAAAGCGCCGACTGTGGTGTATTGGGGTCCCGAAGGCACTTTTACCCATGCCGCCGCGCTCAAGTGCTTCGGGCGTGCCGCACACTACCTTCCCGTCGAGAGCATTCCCGATGTGTTCGCAGCGGTGGAGCAGGCGAATGCCGACTACGGCGTCGTGCCTATCGAGAACTCACTGGCGGGTGTTGTCCCAGAGACGCTGGATATGTTCCCCCTGACCAACGCGCGTATCTGTGCCGAAGTGTATGTGCAAATCGCCCATCACTTACTGTCCAAAGCGAAAAGCACGAATCAGATTGTGCGCGTGTATGCTGGCTCGCAGCCGTTGCAGCAGTGTCGTCGCTGGCTGCGCTTACACCTGCCGGCAGCGGAGATTATTGAAACCGCGCCGACCGCGCGCGCCGTCAAGTTCGCTTCCGAGGACCCCAACGGCGCGGCGATAGGCAACGCGCTCGCCTCAGAACTCTACGGCGTGCCTATCTTGTGCGAGCATATCGAGGACAACCCGCACAACCGCACACGCTTTTTGGTCATCGGCTATAACGAACCTGCCCCGACTGGCAACGATAAAACCTCCATCGTGTTCACCTTGCGCAACCGCCCTGGCGAGCTGTACCACGCGCTCGGCGCGTTCCACAAACATAATGTGAACCTCACGATGATCGAGTCACGCCCCCACCCACGCGGAATGTTCGAGTATCTCTTCTACATCGATATCCAAGGGCATCGTCAGGACAAAGTCATCAAAGCCGCCCTGGATGAGTTAGACCGTTTTGCCCGTGAGGTGGTGCTGCTGGGGTCGTACCCTGCCGCAGAGTGACGAGGGTGCCCAATCGGTCACCTCTACAAGTCCCTAAGAGGCTATTTAAGAATAGACGGCTGAAGCCGTTCCTGTGCAAACGAAGCCCGCCTTCGCGGGCTAAAAGAGCCGACGCAGGTCGGCTTTGTTTGCACAGCAACGGCTTTAGCCGTTGGGGGTATGCGCCATTTCTTGAACAGTCTCTAAGAGACTGTTTCTGACGTTTGTCACTTCGGGCAAAAAGCACAACTCGTAGCGGTTTTGGGCGGGCGCAACCTACAATATGCCGCACAAATTGGCGAAAGTGACAAACTTCAGGAACAGTCTCTAAGAGACTGTTTAAGAAGTCCTGCTTTGTAGCGTCGGCGTCTCGCCGACGCAAGCGACTCGTGGCTTGGGCGTCTCGCCCAAGCACGCAGTGGCTTGGACAGTCGTGTCCGAGCGCTCACGCACGGACATGACTGTCCGTGCTACGGATGCATGGGTGAGAAGCCCGTGCCACGCAGGGGCGTCGGCGAGACGCCGACGCTACGAAAGCCCGGTAAAATATCGGATAAGGTATCATACGGCAGGTGAGTGCCATGAAGGACTTGCGGGTTTATCTGAAAGCGGCGGGTCTGGTCATCAAGGCTTGGCGTGAGCAGGCAGGCATGAGTCAGGCGCAGCTGGCGGAGCGGGCGTCGGCGGTTATGCCCGTCCCCGCTAACCTACCTCGCCTCAAGGAAGACGATATTAGCAACCTGGAGCGGGGAATCGTGAAACGCCTTGAGTTTGCGGATATCGAACGCATCTGCATCGCGCTGGGACGTGGCGTCGGCGAGTTTTCGCCCGCCGTTGAGCGGCAGCTCGAGAAAGCGGAGAAACTCCTGCAGGCAGAGCAGTACCTACGCAAGATACGCAGAGGAGACGATGAGGATACCTTAACACTCCGTTAACACTTCCTGCAGGTATCCTAATACACAGTGGAGCAGACGATTTCAGGGGCGCAATTGGCGATTTCGGCAGGGCAGGGTGCGCCGCCCGTGCGGATGGCAGCGCGGAAGCTGAACCTATACTACGGCGATTTCCACGCGCTCAAGGATATCGACCTCGACATTCGCTCCAACAGCATCACTGCGCTGATTGGTCCTTCAGGCTGTGGCAAGAGCACCTTCCTGCGCTGCCTAAACCGCATGAACGACCTAATCGAAGGCGTGCGCATCACAGGGCAAGTAACCTTAGACGGCAAAAACATCTACGACCCCGATGTGGATGTCGTCGACCTGCGCAAGCGTGTGGGAATGGTGTTCCAGAAGCCGAACCCGTTCCCGATGAGCATCTACGACAACGTCGCCTACGGACCGCGCATGCACGGTATCCGCGACAAGCGCATTCTGGATCAGATTGTGGAGACCAGCCTGCGCCAAGCCGCGTTGTGGAACGAGGTGAAAGATAAGCTCAAGCAGTCGGGGATGGCACTGTCAGGTGGGCAGCAGCAACGCCTCTGCATCGCCCGCGTGCTGGCGGTCAACCCCGAAGTGATTCTAATGGACGAGCCAACCTCCGCGCTGGATCCCACCGCCACTTACTACATCGAAGAACTGCTCACCGAGTTGAAGAAAGAGTATACTATCGTGATTGTCACGCACGGCATGCAGCAGGCAGCGCGCATCTCGGACTACACTGGCTTTTTCATGATGGGCGTGCTGCACGAGTTCGACACCACCGAAAAAATCTTCACCAACCCCAGCAAGAAGGAGACCGAAGACTACATTCGGGGTCGGTTCGGCTAACCGATTGGGGGTACAATAACCCTGCTGTGTTCCGCAAGATTCTCATCGCCAATCGGGGCGAAATCGCGGTGCGCATCATCCGCGCCTGCAGAGAGTTGGGCGTGCGAAGCGTTGCCGTCTATTCCGAAGCCGACCGTGACGCGATGCATGTGCAACTGGCGGACGAAGCGGTCTGCATCGGACCGCCGCCCAGCACGGAAAGCTACCTCAACATTCCGCATATTCTGATGGCAGCACACATCACGGGCGCGGAAGCGATTCACCCAGGCTACGGCTATCTGTCGGAGCGGAGTAGTTTTGCAGAGGCGTGCGCGTCGCAGGGCATCAAGTTCATCGGGCCGCCGCCCGACGCCATCGCCAAAATGGGCGACAAGTCGCTGGCACGCGCAATCGCGCAGAAGGCGGGCGCACCTGTGCTACCCGGCACGGAACACGCGCTGCAAAGCGAAGACGAAGCGCTCGCCGCTGCGCGAAAAATCGGTTTCCCACTGCTTATCAAAGCCGCTGCAGGCGGCGGCGGGCGCGGCATTCGGCGCGTCCTCAGTGAAGATGAGTTGATTCCTGCCCTGCGTATTGCCCAATCCGAAGCGCAAGCCGCCTTCGGCTCGCCCGAAGTCTACCTGGAAAAATACATTCCTGAGCCACGCCATATCGAAGTGCAGATTTTAGCGGATGAACACGGCAAGGTGCTGCACCTGTACGAGCGCGAATGCTCCATCCAGAACCCACGCCATCAGAAGATGATCGAGGAAGCGCCCGCGCCGAACCTACGCCCCGAAACCCGCCACGCGCTGGGCGAGGCAGCCGTCAAAGTGGCTCAAGCCGTAGGCTACCAAAACGCAGGCACTATCGAGTTTCTGACCGACGCGGAGGAGAACTTCTACTTCATCGAAATGAACACCCGCCTCCAAGTGGAGCATCCCGTAACAGAAGCGATTACGGGAATCGACATCGTGCAATGGCAAATTCGGATTGCAGCAGGCGAGCCACTGCCACTGGAGCAGAGCGACATCGGCATCGATGGACATGCAATAGAGGCGCGTCTGACCGCCGAGATTCCTGAACGGGATTTCACACCCTCTACTGGGCGCGTCAGTGAATGGACGCCTCCTGGTGGACTTGGCGTGCGCGTCGACAGCCATCTCTACACGGGCTATAGCATTCCACCTTACTACGACCCCCTGCTGGCGAAGATTGTCGTGCATGCGCCTACACGCGCGATGGCAATCGCTCGCTTGCAACGCGCCTTGCACGAGACCCGTATCGCGGGAGTGCAGACCTGCCGCGATTTTCTGCTCCGGATTGTTCACACCGACGAGTTTTGCGCGGGCAAAGTCTCCACACCGTTCGTCCCGCGCCTGCTCCGAGGCGGCTTGGTGGCAGGAGGCAGACGATGAACGGCAAGCCTGCGGGGCGCCGCGCCGTGCGGGAGTGGGCGCTGCGCGCCCTGTACCAAATCGACTTGGGCAGCAAGCCTGTGGAAGAGGCGATTGAGGAAGTGTTGGGCGTTGCAGCGCTGGAGCCTGACGACGCCAACGCTGTGCGCGAACTGGTCGCGGGCGTCGCGCGCACCCAACTGACCGAGTTAGACCCACTGATTCAGCAGTACGCACGCGGTTGGACGATTGACCGCATGGCGGTGATCGATCGCAACCTTCTGCGCCTTGCCCTCTACGAGCTACGCTACCACCCTGAACAGCCGTTCAAAGTGGTCATCAACGACGCCATCGAGTTAGCGAAGAAATACAGCACTGCCGAGTCGGGACGGTTTGTGAACGGCATATTAGGCGCGATTGTGCGTCAGATGTATCCTGCAGATGCGCCGCCGCGCGAGGAAGGCTAACTCGGTAGCGCCGCGCCACGCAGCGTGCCGTCTTTCGCAATCAGAACCCCCAGCTCTCCTGCGCGTCGCTCCGCCTCGCGCGTGACAGTGCGTCCCATCGCCACGCCCAACGCAGGATAGCCATGCTTTTGCAAAATCGCCGCGCGCTGGTGAGCGCGCTCCACATCCTTCACGCCCACACCCCACGACACCTCCACCACCAGCCAATACTCCTGTTGCGAGACCTTGGATTGTGCATACACGAACAGGTCTGCGTACAGCAGCTCGACGGCGTCCTCTTCGTCCAGCACGAGCGTTTCCCCGATGAGTGGGTAGAGTTGCTCGGCGTCGTAGATGCGCATTTTCTTGAAGTACCTGCCCAGCACAGCGGGCAGGCGGCGTCGCGCCTTGAGTTCCTCCGAGTCGCCTTTCAGCTCGGCGACATCACGCTCGACCCGCGCCAGCCGTTTTTCGACCTTGTCGACGCGCTCGCGCACCTCAAGGGCAATCTGTTTTGCCTCTTGCGCTTCCCGCTTCGCCTCCTGCGCCTCTTGCTTGGCTTCTGAGGCGATTTGCTCAACGCGGATGAGCCGTTCCAATATCTGCAGCACGACGCGCTTGAGTTCCTCGAACTGCCCAGGAAGCGCGAACAGTTCGTCCATCTGTAGCGCCTCGATCATGGCGCGGCGCAGGTGCGGGAATCGGCGCAGCGCCTCGATGCTGCGCTCTAACGCCTGCAACTCTTCTGGCGACAGTTCCGAAGGATCCACGCCGTAGAGTATACCGCTTACGCAGCCTCAGCCGGACGGGTCAGCAGTTCGAACATCGCGCGGTTCAGTTCGGCGCCTTGCAACCCTGCCTCCACCAACTGCCAATAGGTTTGCACGCGCGGCAGGTCCGACTCGCGATACAAATGCAAGGGCGGCAGGGTTGTGTCGGCAAATAAGCGAAAGCCCAACGCTTCCGCACGCAGACAAAGATGCCGATCCTCGCCAATCAGCAGGCAGCCTCGTATCTCGCTGAAGCAGACGCCTGCCTCTAACGCGCGACGCGAAAGCAGCGTACATGCGCCCATACCGCTTAGCCGATAAAGCCCCGGACAAAACGCCAATGCGTCCAAAAACGCCAATCTACGGCGACGCTGCTCCTCCACCTCCAACTCCTGCCCGCGCCGTCGACGGTAGAGATCCTTTTCATCGGCATACCACAAGTTCGGCAGAGGCGGCCAGTTGGGCTTCCACATTGTCCAGAATGTCTGGCAAACGATGTCGCGCCGATGCCCTACCATGTGGCGCAGCGTCTGCGGATGCAACACCAAATCGCTGTCCAACAGAAACGCATAGTCATAACCGTGCCGCAACGCCGCGTCCAACGCGCCGTCCTTAATCGCCGCTAAGCGCCATATCAGGCTTTCCGTCCAGTGATGGGTTCTTTCCGTGCGTCGGTATGCTTCTCCCACAGGGAGACGCAAGCGGTGGACGGGCACACGCATATGGCTCGCAAACTCGCGCAACATCTGGGACGCTTCGGCATCGTCGTTGTTGTCAATAAACAGATAGGCGACCTCAAACCCTTCCGTGTCTAAGCGACGCAGACCTTCCAGAAAATCGCGCAGAATCGCAGGTTTCTGACGCACGGGCGAGATAATCATCACGCGAGGCGTCTCAGGAACCTCAAAACGCATTTCGCGGTCGCGAATGGCAACGAGGATGACGCCGTCCTCTGGCTCTTCGGTAATCTCGTGGTGTACCTGATAACCGCGTGCTGTCCAGTTTATCCCCTGTGCCATGCCCCACGGGGCAACCACCACCGCCCAGCGAGCCGCGAGCGTGTCTATCGTGTCCAGCAACGCCTCCAACGGCTGCGTCGGCTCTGCGATCGCAACGACGCAATCGCATCGGAATGAGTTCGGCAGCGTCGCCAGATACCGCTGACCGCAGTCTCGTATCTCTATTTCACTTTCCTGCGTGCGCACGCCAAACACGGTGCAGTACGGCATAAAATACTGTAGGACTTGCGTGCTGGCTCCTTCGGCGGCGCAGATATCCAGCACCACCCACGCCTGATGCAGCGGAAATGGCATATTCTCCAGTGCCAAGCGCGTCAAGCGCATGCGGTACTCGTACATAGGCAAAATTATCGGCAAGCGCCCTGCGCTTGCTGAGGGTGTTTGAGCAGAAACAACCCTGATAGGACTTCTCAACAGTCTCGCCGCCACTTGACATCGCCATCAAACCATGCTATAATATGGCTTAGAATACGATTTCTCGTCGCGGGATGAACGATCCTCCCAACAGGCTTGAGCAGGAGTGCCCAAGTGGCGAATCGTGGCGGAGACGCCGTTGTGCAACGCAGACACCAGAGCGCAGGGGCAGCATGAGAAGACGAAGCACGGCGATAATACCGATAGTGTTCACCCTCTGGGCAGGTTGGGCGCAGGAGCCGACCTACCCCGTGCAATTCCGCCTCGAGCTGGAACAACCCGCCGAGAAAGTCTACTTGGCAGGCAGCTTCAACGAGTGGCAGCCCCGCGCAACGCCGATGCACCCCAATCCAGAGAAGCGTGTCTGGACGCTGACCTTGCAGTTGCCTGCGGGCGCGCACCAGTACAAGTTCGTCGTGAACGGGACAGATTGGATGACCGACCCGAATGCCCCCGTTATTGACGACGGCAACGGCAACCTGAACTCGGTGGTGTGGGTGGAACCCGACGGCTACAACCGTCCCGCACGGGTGGGCGATGGGCATATCACGCGCAGCGGTCTGCGCCACTATCCTGCCGACCTGCGCGACCGCAACCCCGTTCGCGGCACGCTCTATCTGCGCCTGCGCACACGCAAAGCAGATGTGGAACGCGTCGTCTTGGTGTACCGCCAACACAAACGCGTGCAGCGGCTCGAGATGATCCCCATCGTTAGCGACGCGCTGTATACCTACTACCGCGCGTCTCTGCCCGAAACCGACCTGGAGTACTGGTTCGAGATTCAGGATGGCAAGACGCGCATCCAGCTGCCAGAGGGCAACACGCGGTTCCGTCATCGCAAGGGCGAGAACCTGCTCGAAGTGCCCGATTGGGTGCAGGATGCCGTTTTCTATCAAATTGTGCCCGATCGGTTCTACAACGCAGACCCTGCGAACGACCCAGATGCCAGTCAGCCCATCGATTTCACAGGGCGCGTCGAGGGCGACGGGTTCTATGGGGGCGACCTGCAAGGCATTCTCAAGCAGCTGGACTACCTGCGCGACTTGGGCGTGGACACAATCTACCTAACCCCTGTATTCGTCTCCGTGACGCACCACAACTACGACATCGATGACTACGAGCGCGTCGACCCCACACTGGGAACTGACCACGACCTGCGCGAACTGGCGCAAACTCTGCATCGGCACGGCATGCGCTTGATTTTGGACGGCGTGTTCAACCATGTCGGGATTCACTTCTTCGCGTTTCAAGACTTGCTGCGCCACCAGGAGCAATCGCCTTTCCGTGAGTGGTTCATCGTGGAGCGGTTCCCCGTTGCCGTCGAGTGGAACCCCAACTACTGGGCGTGGTGGAACATCCCCTACATGCCCAAGCTGAACCACCACAACCCTGTGGTGCGGCGCTACCTGCTGAATGTGGTGGATCGCTGGACGCGCGTGCTGAGCTTGGACGGCTGGCGGCTTGACGTGCCCAACGAAGTGCCCGATGTGTTCTGGCGCGAGTTTCGCCCGCTGGTGCGTCGCGCCAATCCCAACGCCGTGATTATCGGCGAAATTTGGGGTGATGCGGGACGCTGGCTGCAAGGCGATATGTTCGACAGCGTGATGAACTATGTGTGGCGCGCGGCAGTGCTGGGGTTTGTCGCGCACGGCAGCCTCAAGCCCTCTCAGTTCGACCAGCGTATGGCGCAGCTGCAAACGATGTACCCGCGCCAGAGCCTCTACGGGATGTACAACATGCTCAGCAGCCACGACACACCGCGCTTCCGCCGCGAGTGCGGGGGCGACTTGCGACGCGTGCGACTGGGCTTGCTGCTGCAGTTCACCAGTATCGGCGCGCCCGCGATTTACTACGGCGACGAAATCGGCATGGACGGCGGCGGCACGCCCGACAACCGCCGCCCGATGCGCTTCGAACTCACCGACGAAGAGCGCGCCCTGCGCGACTATGTGAAGCAACTAATCGCCCTGCGTAAGGCGGAGCCTGCCCTGCGCCGCGGCGAGTGGAAAACGCTTTTAGTGGACGACGCGAAGGGGGTTTATGGGTTCGGGAGATACCTCACCCCCCTTGCCCCCCTCTCCGTAAACGGAGAGGGGGGAACCCGCTCCCCCTCTCCGTTTACGGAGAGGAGGCTGGGGGGGGAGGTTTTAGTTATTCTCAACACCTCCCCCCAACCCCAAACCGTCGAGTTGCCGGCTCTTGGCAACGCGACCCGCTGGCGCATCGCCGTCAGCACTGCCGAATTCGAGCAGGCGATTTATCCTGCTACGAATGGGCGGCTACGCATCACCCTGCCGCCCCTTGCGGGAACTGCACTGGTTCCTGACAGTAATACACCTACAGGAGGTAATGCACAATGAAGGCTCCACAGCGACGCGGCTTCACTTTGATTGAGCTGCTGGTGGTTATTGCGATTATCGCCATCCTCGCGGCGATTCTGTTCCCTGTGTTCGCGCAAGCGCGTGAGAAGGCGCGACAGACGCAGTGCATCAACAACTTGCGACAGACAGGTACTGCACTGCTCATGTACGCCAGCGACTACGACAACCGCGCGCCCATCTTCTGCTTTGCTGAGTATTATCAGTTCGGCGCACGCATTCAGCCGTATATGAAGAACCGCGACATTCTGAAATGCCCTTCCTCGCCGTTTCGTCAAGGCGCGGCGCAGCTCATTCAGCGCGACAACGGCTTCGGCGACTATATGCGCGCCCCGAACCATCCGCAGGTGAACCTTGGCGTGTCGCAGCGCGGACGCCAGAACTACTTCGACGACATCTACCCGCCGATGGACTACATGGTGCATAACGGACTGGGCGGCTATGGGCTGTATGATTGCAACTACAACCCCTCCGCCATAGACTCTGGGCGCGTGACTCGTCCCTCGCGCGCGGTGGCGATGATCGACCTGCCGCCCAGCCGCATGCAGTGGCCCGGTCCCCAGTTCTGGACGAGTCGCATCGGGGGCAGCTTCAAGGGACGCCACAGCGAAGGCTCCGTCGTGCTGCACCTGGACGGGCACTCCAAGTGGTACCAGTACCAGAAGCTTTACCCCACCGACCGTGGGCAGGCGAACTACTCCGAGCCTTCCTGTAGCGACCCTGACCCGATGGCGGTCTACACCTGGTACTGCTGGGGCTACGAGTGGGGTCCGCAGGAAGACAGGAACTAATACCAATCGTCCGAGTAAACGCCGTGCAGTCGGCGGGACGCCGACGCTACGT
>JANXCK010000087.1 GCA_025060055.1 Fimbriimonadales bacterium
ATCCTCTTTCGTAATGCCTTGCTCCTGCACCTTCGGCAGCTGGTTAGTGACCATGTAGATGCTGTAGCCGATAGTCCAGCTGGCAAGGTAGGAATAGTAAATCAAGATGACCAGTGGGATGAAGATGCCCAGCACGCCGAGGTATTTGCTGATGCGGTGGGGCCACATTAGGTGGAACATGCCGGGCGTCGTGCCGTGTCCGCGCACGCCGCCGTAGCGTCCCTGCGCCCACTCCAGCCACATCAGCGGAATTGCCATAAAGATGAGGGCGATAAAATAGGGGATTAGGAACGCGCCTCCTCCGTTCGCCGCCGCTTGTCCTGGAAAGCGTAGGAAGTTGCCGATGCCGATGGCATTCCCCGCCATCGCCAGCACTAAGCCGATGCGGGTTCCCCAATGCTCGCGTCCTCCGTTGCCGTTCTGCGCCATATCGTACCTCCCTGTCTCGCGATAGAATGAGGTTCGTGCATAGGACGAAGTTTCCTGCTAAAAGGGGTATTCTATACCTGTTATGCGACGAGGCTGGATGATGGGCTGGGTTGCGGGACTGACAGCAGTGCTGGGGTTGCACGCCTGCCAGACGGCGGGCAACAGCGTGCCTTCCCAAGCACCACCACCGCCGCAAGCCACCACACCGCCCCCCGCGCCTGAACCCGACATTCCCACGTACCGCTACCGCATCGTGAATACCTTCCCACACGACAGAAATGCCTTCACACAGGGGCTGGAGTTCTACAACGGCTACCTGTACGAAAGCACGGGGCAGTACGGGCGATCTTCGCTGCGCAAGGTGGAGCTACGCACAGGGCGCGTGCTGCAAATCCATCGCCTGCCGCGCGAATACTTCGCCGAAGGCGCCACCATCTTCGGCGACCGAATCTACCAACTCACGTGGCAAAACGGCATCTGCTTCGTGTATACCTTGAGCAACTTTCGGCAGGTAGCGCAGTTCCGCTACGACGGCGAGGGCTGGGGGCTGACCAACGACGGCAAGCACCTGATTATGAGCGACGGCAGCGAGACAATCACCTTTCGCGACCCCGAAACCTTCGCCGAAGTTCGCAAAATCACCGTGCGCGCACTGGGCAGACCTGTGAAGAACCTGAACGAGCTGGAGTACATCGAAGGCGAAATCTGGGCGAACATCTGGCACAGCGACATGATTGCACGAATCGACCCCCAAACAGGCTTGGTGAAGGCGTGGGTAGACATGGAGGGATTGCCCGTGACCGATCGAGGTATCGAGGATGTGTTGAACGGCATCGCGTATGACCGCCAGAACAAGCGCATCTTCGTGACGGGCAAGAACTGGAGCAAGCTGTTTGAGATAGAACTCGTCGCGCCAGACAGGAGCTTCAGTAAACCGTAGCCATGCGCACACCCGAATCGAAAATCCTGACGCGCGAGCAGCTTACGCGCCTTGCGCCACTATGGCGCGAGGCGGGCAAGCAGGTGGTGCTGACCAACGGCTGCTTTGACCTGCTGCATGTGGGGCACTTGCGCTACCTGCAGGCAGCACGGCAGCTGGGCGATTTGCTGCTCGTGGGCGTCAACAGCGACGAAGCAGTGCGTCGGCTCAAAGGCGACACACGCCCGATTGTGCCCGAAGCCGAACGCGCCGAACTCATCGCAGGGCTGGAGTGCGTGGACTATGTGACCATCTTCCCCGAGCCGACTGCCGTCGAGCTGGTCAAGATCGTTCAACCGACCTACTACGCGAAAGGCGGCGATTACACCGAAAAAGACCTGCCCGAATCGGAGGCGGTCATTGCGTATGGCGGGTTTGTGGTGATATTGCCGTTGCAACCTGGGCGTTCCACGAGCATTCTTATAGAGCGGATACGAGGTGGATGAACCATTCGTATAACACTGTAGCACGGAGGTGGCTATGCAACGACTAACAGGATGGCTATTGACGATTGGGCTGATGACAGGCGCCTATGCCGATTTGGCGAGCTATGTGAACGCGCCGTCGCCGTTCGAGTGGAGCAAGTCGCTCGAATCGAAAATCGGCGAGAGCCAGTTCGTGGAGTTGACGATGATTTCGCAGAAGTGGCGCGAGTTCACATGGCGGCATCGTGTGCGCCTTGTGAAGCCAAAGGAGTTGAAGCACACGGAGACGGCGATTCTGTACATCACGGGCAGCGGCGACGGACGCAGCGAGTTGCAGATTGTGGCGCGTGCCGTCGAGCGCGTCGGCGCGATTGGCGTGATTTTGCACGATGTGCCAAACCAGCCCCTGATACGCCCCGATCTGGTGGAAGACAACCTGATTGCCCATACCTATGTGCAGTTCTGGGAGACGGGCGACCCCACTTGGCCCCTGCTGTTCCCGATGGTCAAGTCTGCCGTGCGTGCGATGGACGCCGTGCAGGAGTTCGCCCGCAGAGAGTGGGGGCTGACCCTCAAGGACTTCGTGATTACGGGCGCGTCTAAGCGCGGCTGGACGACTTGGCTTACCGCAGCGATTGACAAGCGTGCCCGCGCGATTGCGCCGATGGTGTTCGATAACCTGAACTTCTTTCAGCAGATGCCCCACCAGCTCAAGCAGTGGGGACGCTACAGCGAGCAGATTGCAGAATACTACACGCGCGGGCTGATGGACAAGATGCTCACCGAGCGCGGCAAACAACTGGTGGGCTGGGTAGACCCTTACTCCTACCGCGCCCGCTATACGATGCCGATTCTGATTATCAACGGCGCGAACGACCCATACTGGACGGTGGACGCCGCACGGTTCTACTTCGATGACCTGCCCAGCAAGCGCAAGTACGCGCTCTATGTGCCTAACGGCGGGCATAACTTAGGTGGCGACTTCAGCCGTGTGGTAAACAGCTTGTGCGCGTTCTACCTGATGAGCCTCGGCAAACTGGAGTTCCCCAGCCTGCTGAACGGCACACACAGCATCGCGGGCAACGAAGTGATTTACCGCCTGCGCACCGACAGGGAACCTGAGTTCGTGGATGTGTGGGTAGCGCGACGGGTGAATGACACCGACTTCCGTCCCGCCCGCTGGGAACCCGTCCGTGCCCGCAAGGAGGGCAACCAGTGGGTCGCCCGAATCCCGCGCAATGGCGAAAATCTTGCGCTGTTTGCGGAGGCAACCTACCGCGCCGAGACGGGCAACTTCTCGCTGTGTACCGTGCCCGTCGTGGTGACCAAGTGAGACGAATCGGCAAAGAGCCAGCGCTGTCATTTCGTCGGCGCGACGCCGACGCCACGCAGAATGCGTCCGCAGCGTCAGTGTCTCGCTGACGAGCGAGACCGCGCTTGAGGCAGATTTTATACCAATCGGGGGTTTCAAATGTTTCATTTGCCCTCACCCCCTGCCCCCTCTCCCACGCTGTGGGAGAGGGGGAACTTGACTCCCTCTCCCGCGTGGCGGGAGAGGGGCTGGGGGTGAGGGTACTGTGGCACTTGAAATCCCGATTATCGTTACTCAGCACAAGCCTATGTAGTCAGCCGTCTGAGCGCCTCGCGGTAGCGTTGTGCCGTCTGCTCTACGATTTCGGGCGGCAGGGGAGGCGCAGGCGGCTGCTTATCCCAGCCGATGGACTCTAAGTAATCGCGCACGAACTGCTTATCGAAGCTTGGCTGCGGCTTGCCTGGCTGATAGCGCGTGGCGTCCCAGAATCGGGACGAGTCGGGCGTGAGCGCTTCGTCGATAAGGATGATCTGCCCTTGCGCGTCTTTGCCGAACTCGAACTTGGTGTCGGCAATCAGGATTCCGCGTGTGCGAGCGTAGGCGTGCGCCTCGCGATACAAGCGCAGGGTCAGCTCGCGCAGCTGCTGTGCCGTCGTCGCGCCCACGAGCGCACACGCCTGTTCGAAACGGATGTTCTCGTCGTGCCCTGTTTGTGCTTTGGTAGCGGGCGTGAAGAGCGGTTCTGACAGCGCGTCGGATTCGCGCAGGCGTGGGGGCAGCGAGATGCCGTGCAACACGACGGGCGCGTCTGCATGCTCGCCTCCTGCTGCGCGATACTCTTTCCAGAGCGAGCCAGCAATGTAGCCTCGCGCCACGCATTCAATAGGGAACGGCGTCGCGCGTCTGACCAGCATACTGCGCCCCTCCAGTTGCTCGCGATAGGCATCGGGCTGAGCAATACCTGCCCTGCGCAGCGCGTCGGCGATGTCCGCCCACTCCGCGCTTATCAGGTGATGGGGCATCCACGCCTCGAACTGGCGGAACCAAAACACGCTCAGCTG
>JANXCK010000116.1 GCA_025060055.1 Fimbriimonadales bacterium
ACGAAGTGCGTGTAGTCGATATGCTGGCGTACAATCGCCTCTATGAGCTCGCGCACTCCCGCCTTCGCTTTTACAATCAGTACGGTTTCCGATTCCTGCTGAATCTCGCCGTTCCACAAGTAAGCGCAGGTAATGGGGAACCAGTTCGTGCAGACGGCAACCTTTTGGCGCAGCAGGTCGTGGGCTACAGCCTGCGCCTGCTCAGGCGTGCTGAAGGTGAGGTAATAAAGAGCAAGCTCGCTCATCGCCGTCGCTTAGCGCGCACCATGCGTTCCACCGCCTCTGGCTCGCGGGGCAGGGCACGGCTCAGGTTCTCAACTCCCGTCTCGGTCACTAAATAGTCATCCTCGATGCGGATGCCAATCCCTTCTGCAGGGATGTATAGCCCAGGCTCGATGGTGAACACCATCCCAGGTCGCAAGGGCAGGTTCGGGTCTAAGTCGTGGACATCCATCCCCAGCATATGCGACAGCCCGTGTACAAAGAAGTGGTCTAAGGTTCGTTCGTTGCCGTTTTCATCTTTGGCGCGGAGTTTATGATTGCGGAAGAACTCCACCACTTTCTGATGGAGCTGCCCTAAGGTGATGCCTGGCTTTGCCTCTTTCTCAGCAAGCTTGAGGGCGTCCAGTACGGCGACATACAGGGCGCGTTGGCGCGGCGTGAACTTACCCGAGGCAGGATAGGTGCGTGTGATGTCCGCCGTGTAATACGAATACTCTGCTCCGATGTCCACCAGCACGAGGTCACCTGCTCGAATCTGTCGCTTGTTCGCGTTGTAGTGCAGGATACAGGCGTTCGGACCTGAGCCGATAATCATCGGATAGCCCTCGCGTTCGGAGCCGTGTCGTCGGAACGCCTCTTGTGCTGCGCCTTCAAGTTCGTACTCGTACACGCCTGGGGCGAGTCGCTGCGCCAGTGCGCGATGTCCCGCGATGCTCGCCTGAACGGCTTTGCGCATCAGTGCGATTTCGGCAGGCGACTTCACCACACGCAAGCGTGCCATTAACCGTTCTACGCCGCCGATCTGCACTTCAGGGTTCGCCTCGCGCAGAGTGTCTGTCAGCGTGGTGCGGGCGGGGCGGTTCAGCAGAACGCGCGGATGCGCACGCAACGCCTCTATAAGGAACGCGCTTAGGGCACTACGCTCCTGAATTGCTTCAATCCCTGTGGTACGGCGCGTCTGCTCGTCAGGTTCGGGCTGTGGTCCTTCGAACAAGCGGGCAACGCGCGACTGGCGCGGCAAAAACAACACCGCGCTCTCGCCCAGCGGACTCTCAGGTGGCAAAATCACCAACACACTGTTCACAGTTTCCAGTCCTGTGAGGTACATGAAGTTGCTGTCCTGTCGGAACTTCATTCGAGTTGGGGGACTGCCCTCGCTGGCGAGAATAGCGATTCGATCGTTCTCGAGCATTTGGCTCAACTGGGCGCGGCGTTGGGCATATTCGCTGATGGGAATGCCCCACAGCGTCGGTGTGTCCGCAACGGCAAAGACGCTGCTCCAAAGCAGCATCAGCCCTATCATCTTAGCGAACGAGGCGCATCGCATAGCCTACAGTGTACCTCCTTCAGACCAAGTCGCTCTGTTGAGCGGTGTTCGCACGCATGATGAGTGCTAAGGCAGCGTAATCATCATAAGGTTCTGGTGGGATCCGCATGCCTTTGGGCAGCAGGCGTCGCCAGCCGCGTGGCGGATGATAACGAAAGTACAGTTCACGCGCCTGAAGAGTGGTGTCGCGCTCTTCAATCAGCTCCCAGTTAATCTGAGGCAACCATTCGCGCAGCTGGGGCAGGAGCCGCTTGGCGCCCGTGCCTGCTCCTACAAGAAACCGCTGGGGCGCGTGCTGCACGATGCAGATCTGGAGCGTTTCGTGAAGTCGCTCCTGTGGAACGACGGCACGGAACAGCACGCGCCACTCGTCTCCAACGCGCTCGGCGACGGCGACGCCTGCCTTGTGGCTGCCTGGGTCAATCGCTAAGTACCGGACAGTGTTGGCTCCTCCAGCAGACATGTGAAGGTTTTCGGCTCCAGAAAGGCGTCCACGACGGCAGGGTCGAACTGACGCTCGCGCTCTGCTCGGATAATCTCAATCGCTTGGTCGGGATGGAGCGCGGGTCGGTATGGGCGATCGTTGGTCATCGCGTCGTAGGCGTCGGCAACGGCGACGATGCGTCCCCACAGCGGGATTTGCTCACGCTGCAGTCCTCGCGGGTAGCCGCGTCCGTCCCAGCGCTCGTGATGAGTCAAGGCAATCTGACGCGCCATCTCAACAACGGGGTTCGAGCAACCCTCCAGAATGCGTGCGCCTATCTCCGCATGCTGACGCATCAACTGCCACTCTTCGCGATTTAGGGCGCCTGGCTTGCGCAGAATGGCATCGGGTATGCCAATCTTACCCACATCGTGAAGTGGCGCGGCATGGCGCAGCTGAAACAGCCGCTCCTCGTCCAACCCCAACACGCGTCCAATCTGCTCGCTGAGACGCCCGACGCGGATGATGTGTTGCCCTGTTGCATCGTCACGGTACTCCGCCGCACGAGCCAAACGCTCTAAGGTCTCCAGACGCGCCAACTCCAGCTCGCGGGCACGCGTTTGATGAAGACGCCGTATCTCCAGATGGTTCTGCAAACGCAGCAACACCTCGGTAATGTCAAACGGTTTGTTCAAAAAATCCGATGCACCCGCTAACAACGCTTGATGCTTCACGCTGGGCGATGGATCAGCGGTCAGCACAATCACAGGGATAATCTCGTCGGGATAGTTTCTTCGAACCTGACGGATGACCTCCGCACTACTTGCGTCGCTTAAGTGCCAATCCAACAGCACAAGGTCTGGGCAAACCACTTGTAGCTGGTGAAGGGCGTGTTGTACTGTGGTTGCCGTTATGACTCGTCGAAACCCCGCCTCAGACAGAAGTACACGCAGAAACTCCAGTGTACTCGGATCATCATCCACCACACAAATCAAGGCATGAGTATGTTGAGCATGCTTGAGCATCCGCTCACCACCATCATCCTGAGCCTGAAGAGCCTCCTGCCCTGAACTGCTCCTGCGCTCAGGTATGCAATTGTACCATACATCAGAGTCATTTTCCTGCCTGTTGCGGGGCGATTTCGGCAAGTTAGTAGGTATCCTATACCCTGATGCAGAACGCGCTTTCGGAACGGGCACGGCAAGCACAACCCTCGCCCACTTTGGCGCTGACAGCACGAGCGCAGGAGCTGCGTCAGCGAGGTATCGATGTGTTGAGCTTCACGGCAGGCGAACCCGACTTCGACACTCCCGACTTCGCCAAGGCAGGCGCGCTGGAAGCCATTCACGCGGGCTACACCAAATACACGCCGACACCGGGCATCCTACCCCTGCGCGAGGCGATTAGCGAAAAACTTGAACGCGAAAACAAGCTTCGGTATGCTCCTGATCAGATTGTTGTCTCATGCGGTGCAAAACACGCACTGTTTGGAGTGTTCATGGCGATTTTGGATCCTGGCGACGAGGTGGTTATTCCAACGCCGTGCTGGGTATCCTACCCTGAACAGGCGCGGCTGATGGGAGCAATCCCCATCTTCGTGCCCGCCGACGAGACAACCGACTTCCTGCCCGACTACGATGCCCTCCGCCGCGCGATTAGCCCCCGCACGAAAGCGATTGTGCTGAACACGCCGTGCAACCCGACAGGCGCGGTGTTCGGCAGAAAACAACTCAAAGAGATTGCCTCGCTCGCGCTCACGCACAACTTATGGATTGTCGCCGACGAAATTTACGAGCATTTAGTGTATGACGGTTACAATCACGAAAGTATCGGTGCGCTTGGCAAAGAGGTGCTTAATCGCACGATTACCGTAAATGGCGTGTCCAAGAGCTTTGCAATGACGGGTTGGCGCATCGGCTACTTGGGCGCGCCCTTAGAAATTGCCCGCGCCGTGAGTCGCCTGCAAGACCAGATGACCTCTAACGCTTGCACGATTGCCCAGTACGCCGCGCTGGCTGCGCTGCAGAACGCCAACGGTGAGTGGTACGCGACGATGCGGGCGACCTACGACCAGCGTCGTCGCCTGATGGTAAGCGGACTCAACAGCGTAGACGGCATAGAATGCTGGACGCCCCGTGGTGCGTTCTACGCCTTCGCGAATGTGAGGCAGCTGTTGGGACGGTGCTACAACGGGCGCACGCTGGAGTCATCAGCCGATGTGGCAGAGTTTTTGCTCAGCGAGGCGCGGGTAGCAACCGTTCCTGGCGAGGGGTTCTGCGCCCCTGGCTACATCCGGCTCTCGTATGCGACTTCAGAGGCGGTGATCGAGGCGGGCATTCAGCGAATCGCTGAGGCGGTTGGTAAACTCATGCAGGCGTCGTGAGGGAGTGGTCAGGCTGTTGTGAGCGTTGCCTGAGGCAGGTGGAGGCGAGGAAGTTCAGCCAAGAGCGCAACACGAACCAACTTCTAACAAACATTACCACATCCGCCAACTTGTTCTGAACTCAGCCAGTGTACCCCTATCAGAGAGGGACTTTCCCCCTTTGAGGTACACTCTCCTTCGCATGCGCACAGCACGCCTCGAACCCGTTTTCGAGCAGCTCAAGGCGCGGGGCGAAATCGCGCTCATCGCCTACATCACGGCGGGCGACCCGTCGCTAAAGCGGCTGCCCGACATCCTACGCCTGCTGCACGAATCGGGTGTGGACATGGTGGAGGTGGGCTTTCCCTTCAGCGACCCGCTCGCCGATGGACCCGTGATTCAGGCAGCGATGCATCGCGCCCTACAAAACGGCACTACCCTGCCGCGCGTGCTGGAGACCGTTGCGCAGCTCAGCCCATCGCTCCCCATCCCGCTGATCGCCTTCACTTACTACAACCCCGTGCAGCGCTATGGCTTGGAGCGGTTCGCTCGCGATGCAGTGCAGGCGGGCTTCACAGCGTGCCTGATGACCGACCTGCCCCCTGACGAAGCAGACGAATGGCTTCACCACGCCTGGCAGCACGCCCTGCAACCAATCTTTCTGCTCACGCCCACCAGCACGACCGCGCGCATCCGCTTGGTGGCAGAGCGCGGACAGGGGTTCATTTACTGCGTGTCGCGCACGGGCGTTACGGGCGCACGCGACCAGCTACCGCCTGACTTGCCGAACCTCGTGGCGCGTATCCGCGAACACTCGAACCTGCCGATTGCCGTCGGCTTCGGCGTCTCCAAGCCCGAACATGTTCAACAAATCGCCCAGTTTGCTGATGGTGCTGTGGTGGGCAGCCAGCTCGTGCATTATCTCCACGAATGTGTCGACTCGCCCCACTGGCAAACTGCCATCGGCGAGTACCTGCGCGGGCTGAAAGCAGCGACAAGGCGGTGAGTTATGAACTTGCACTTGTGTAGCTTCGCAGCGCGAACTTCCAAAACGCCCGACTCGCCGCAAAGAACACTAATGCCCACGCCACAGCGAACCACAAGAACCCCGCCGACGCCTTGCCCAAAAGCGCCTTAGCGGGAATTGTCGCCAGAAACGCAATCGGAAGCACGTAGGTAAATAGTCGGCGCAGCGCGGTCTCGAACACATCCGTCGGAAACCGCCCAATCTGCGCAAACACATCCGACAGCACCCACAAATTCTCCACACGCACCAGCCAGATGCTCAGCGTCATCATCATAAAGTGAAATGAGTAGAAAATCAGCACACCTGTCAGCACCATCCCGACATAAAGCGTAAGGTTCAACAGCGAAGGCAAATAGTCCAGCTGCAGCAACGCATACGCGCCCAGCAGGAGCGCTACCACCAGCGAGCCAAGCTGATCGAGATTGATTCGGCGCAGCGAAAGCCAGAACTGCGAGTCCACTGGCTTGAACAGCACGAAGTCCAGCGTGCCTTGACGCACCATCGTGGGCAGCTCCGATAGCCCGAAGTAGAACAGCGTGCTAATCAGCGCATCAATAAAATAAAGCGTCGCTGCCAGAATGAGCGCCTCCGACTCACTCCAGCCCGCAATCGCGTCGGTATGGCGGTAGATAATTTTCAGCGTGGCGAGGAAGAAGCCCAGCCACAGCAGGTTATACAATACCTTCGCCCAGAAATTGGCGCGGAACTCCATCTCGCGCACGAGACTGGTGCGCAGAAAAGCCTTGTAAAGGTTCCAATAGAAGCGCATGCGGTTCATGGAGTGTGTGAATCTTATACCCGTCGTGGATTCAAGCGACCCAGCTCGTCAGCGAGACGCTGACGCGACGCACGCGCTCCCCGTAGCGTCGGCGTCCGCGCCGACGACTGCGCTACTTGAAACCTCAATCGGTACTATACCCATCGGGGTTTCAATCGTCGTTATGCCCTCACCCCCAGCCCCTCTCCCGCGACGCGGGAGAGGGGAGCCGAGTTCCCCCTCTCCCACCGCGTGGGAGAGGGGGCAAAGGGGGTGAGGGTTAATGTAGCGCTTGAAACCCCAATCGGCATTACAAGCAAGGGGCTTTTCGTCCTCTGGAGCCAGTAGACCTTCAAGGTCGCTCTATCCAAGGGGGCGTGGACTCGGTTCGTGGAGCGCATTCAGCCGCTGACAACCGCGACGGTTTACATCCCCACCCCCGTGTATTGCCTCAGCCCCTTCCTCCACAATAGGTGCGCTGCACCAATTCCAACGACGACCCACAACGCCTGCAAGCTAATCTCCGTCCACATCGCCTCGCCTTGCAGCTTACCGATGGCGATTTCCACAGGCACAGCGGTTGTGTAGCGGAACGGGAAGACAATCGCAACGACTTGCAGCCAGCTCGGCATCAGCGCAATTGGGGCGACCCAGCCGCTGAGCAACAGCATCGGTGCGTAATACAGCGAGAACACGCTCTGTGTTTCCTGTAGCCAGAACGCCAGCGCCGCCAACGCATACGCCGTGAAAAACGAGACCAGATGTCCCAGCAGCACGCTTAACCAGAACGCACCGCCCAAGTCAATCGGGCTGAGCGTCGTGAAGCGACCGTAGTACCATAACGCCAGCACCGCAACAGGCGCAAACAGCACCATCCGCAACGCTCGCCACGAAAGATTTTGCGCCACCAACCGCCACACCATCGGCACAGGACGCAACAACCACTGCGACAGATAGCCCTCCTTAATCTCCCACGCCACTTCCCACATGATATGGCTCACGATAAAGTTCGTGGTGAACGCGATCATTACATAGTAGGTCACCATCTCGCCGGGATTGTAGCCTGCAATCGCCTCGCGCCCACCATAGGCGGAAAGCCACACCAGCGGCATCACCAAGCAATGCACCACATCGGTCAGCATCCAGATGAACGCGCTGGCGCGATACGCGAGGCTATCGGCGATGTAGATTTTAAGCAGGGCAAGCACCTTAGAAGCCAACGAGCGCACCAGACACGATTATACCCGTACAAGGTATACTCCTGCCGATTGGAGGCGGACAACGATGGCATACATTACCGAATCGGGCAAGAAACTTATTACAGTGATTCCCGGCGACGGGATTGGACCTGAGTGTGTTGAGTCGGCTTTGAAACTACTTCAGGCTGTGAACGCCCCTATCGAGTGGGAAGTACGCGATGCAGGTGCAAGCGTGTTCAGAAGGGGTATTGAATCCGGCGTGCCTCAAGACACCATCGAATCGATTCGCAAGACCCGTGTGGTGCTGAAAGGCCCGCTTGAGACGCCTGTGGGCTACGGCGAAAAGAGCGCGAATGTGACCTTGCGCAAACTGTTTGAGACCTACGCGAATGTGCGCCCCGTGCGTGAGTTCCCGAATGTGCCCACCCCCTACAGCGGACGCGGCATCGACCTGGTGGTGGTGCGCGAGAATGTGGAGGATTTGTATGCGGGAATCGAACACATGCAGACGCCTGGTGTCGCGCAAACGCTGAAGATTATTTCGCGCAAGGGTTGCGAAAAGATTGTGCGTTTTGCCTTCGAGTTGGCGCGGGCGGAAGGACGCAGAAAAGTCCACTGCGCCACCAAAGCGAACATCATGAAGTTCGCAGAAGGCATGCTCAAGCGCACCTTCGAAGAAATCGCCCCCGAATACCCCGATATTGAGGCGAATCACATCATCGTCGACAACTGTGCGCACCAGTTGGTGAAGCGTCCTGAGCAGTTCGAGGTCATCGTGACCACCAACATGAACGGTGACATCCTCAGCGATTTGACCTCCGCGCTGATTGGTGGCCTGGGGTTCGCTCCCTCTGCGAACATCGGCAACGAGGTCGCGATTTTCGAAGCAGTACACGGCTCCGCCCCCAAATACGCAGGGCAAAATGTGATTAACCCGACCGCTGTAATCTTGTCGATGGTGATGATGCTGCGTTATCTGGAGGAGTTCGAAGCGGCAGCGACCATCGAGAACGCCATCCTCTACACCCTTGAGGAAGGTCGGGTGCGCACGGGCGATGTGGTGGGCTACGACAAGGGCGCGAAGACCACCGAATACACCGACGCGATTATCGCCAATCTGGGCAAGAAGCCCCGCACGGTGCAGGTGCGCGACTATCGCCCGATTCAACTGCCGCAGGTGCCGCCCGACCCTGTGTTTGTGCGCCCGCAGACGCGCCGCGTGGTGGGCGTGGATGTGTTCGTGGAGACCGATCTGTACCCTGAGCCGCTGGGGCGCGCTTTGGAGCAGCTGGTCGCCGAGTCGCCGTTCAAGCTCAAGATGGTCTCCAGCCGCGGCACGAAGGTCTACCCGCCCACAGGCGCCATCACCGATGTCGTCGACCATTACCGCTGCCGCTTCCTGCTGCGCGACGAGGCAGGTGAGGCAACCGACGCGCAGATTCTGGAGCTGATTCAGCGCATCGGCAGCCGCTTCCGCTGGATGCACATCGAGAAGCTCCAAGAGTTCGACGGCAGCATGGGCTACACCAAGGCACAGGGCGAGGATTAGGCGGGATTTGTCCGCTCTCTTGCAAGTACCTCGAGGGTTAGAACCCCCTTTTGACCCTCATCCCAGCCCCTCTCCAACGCGATGGGATGGGGGTTATCGGGTAGGGGTGCATTGCCTCGCCTCGGACGCCAGCAGAAGTGGACGAATTTTGGGCGCGTTGGGAACGCGCCCCTACACATCGGATTGCAGGCATTCGTCAGGGCGCGTTTCGAACGCGCCCCCGCGCGATTCACCGTCTCCGTCGGCGCAGGACAAGCCCTGCCAGACCTACGCCCAGGGCTATCAGGCTCGCTGGCTCAGGCACAGGTACAAGGATCAAATCCTGCGCCTGCGTGGTGTACTGAATCAGGTAGTAGTACTCGGCGCGCTGTCCTGCGGACGCGTTCAACAGGTAGTTCGCGTAGTTCACTGCGCCTGGTGAGAATCCGCTGGTAATCCGAAAGTCGCCCGCGTACAGGTTGGCGGGTCTGCCCGGGTACACATCCTTCTCCAGTTCTCAGATAGCCAGCTGCAAACCTGCCGCTTCGTCTGTCGTGTTCGGATTCGCCGCCAGCTGCATCACATAGCCAACCCGTCCGAAGCAACGATGCAGGTTGTAGAATATCGTCTGATTGAACGGCTGCGGATTGCCGATCTCGACGCACACAGCTTGAGTGAAATACGAGGCGAAAATAGGAGCGTTCAAGCCAAACACGCCCGCGTTATGCTGCCCCCAAGTCGCGACAGTGCCCGTTCTGAACCCCAGCGGATAGCCCGTCACAATCACAGGGCGGTTCTGTGGCGGAATAAACGCCTGATTGTCGGCGCGAAAGATATTTGTGAACTGCGCGTAGCCCGCGCCTATTGACAGC
>JANXCK010000145.1 GCA_025060055.1 Fimbriimonadales bacterium
GAGCTTAGCCCTACCAAGCGCAAAATCCGAAACAGAATCAACCCTGATGCCCAGATGCTCAGTGCGCTGACAATCTGCGCGGCGTCCACCAGTGGCAGAAAGCGCAAGGGCAGCGTGGCAAGCCACAGCAGCACAACGCCCAACATGCTGTGCCCGCTCCACCAAGTGGTGGACTCGCGACGGAAGCCTTCCGACACCGCTGCAATCTGGCGCAGCCCCTCGTAGTCGATGTAATACGCTCGCAGCAGGATACAAAGCAGCGCGTACAGCAGGCTCAACACCCAAACCCCAACGGGTATCGCGAGCAGTTCTCGTTTGAGCATCGGTTCACTCCGTGTAGGTGGCGACGTGGCGCAGCAGTGCCTTCACCTGCTCGCGCGTCGGCTGAACGGGGTTGAACAGAATTGAGCCGTCGGCAAGCGTGAGGTCGGTCAGTGTCTCCAAGTCGCTCTCGGACACCTCCACGCCGACATCGATTAGGTGCGCGGGCACGCCTGTCTCGCTCATGAGTTGGCGCACACGCAGCACGGCATCTTCAGCGGTAAAGGTTTTGTCCCACACACCGCCCTGAATTGTTGCGGTTGGCAGCGGCACGACCTCGGTATCGGTGTGGGCAAAGCCCATCACTTGGGCGATTTGTTCGTAGCGTGGGCGCTGGCACTCCAGATTGAAGTGCATCGCCACGGGCAGCGCGAGGGCGCAGCACAAGCCGTGCGGGAGGTCATACAGCCCGCCGAGAGCATGTGCCATCGCGTGCGCCAGTCCGACCATGCTGTTGTTGAACGCCGCGCCTGCAATCGTGGCGGCAAATGCCATCGCGCCGCGCGCCTCGATGTCGTCCGCGCCGTTTCGAACCGCACGCGGCAGATAGCGCGTAATCAGCCGAATCGCCTCGAACGCCAGCATGTCCGAGAACGGGTTTGCCTGCACGCCAACAATTGCCTCAATCGCGTGGGTCAGTGCGTCCATCCCCGTTTGCGCGGTGGCGGCGGGGGGCAGGTTGCGCGTCATCTCGGGGTCAACAATCGCTAAGTGGGGCGCAAGATGGCGACTCACCACAGGCAGCTTCTGGTGCTTCGCGGCGTCGGTGAACATGGCGATGAAGGTGACCTCGCTGCCCGTGCCCGCTGTGGTGGGGATGGCAATCAGTGGCTTGCACGGCGCAGGCACGGTGTCCGCGCCCTCGTAGTCGCGCACGCGCCCACCATGCGTGCGAATCGCATTAATCAGCTTGGCACTGTCCATCACGCTGCCACCGCCCACCGCAATCACCACATCTTTATCCTGCGCCTGCGGGATTGCTGTCTCGATGCTCTCGATGGTGGGATTGGGCACGACGCCTGTGTAGATTTCGTAGCGCACGCCCTGCGTCTGCAGCTGCGCTTCCACAGGCTGGGTTAGCCCTGCGGAGTAGACGCCTGCGTCCGTGACAATCAGCGCGCTCGCCCAACCGTTCAAACTGCACTCAAAACCCAAGTTCTCCACCGCGCCGTGTCCAAACAGCAGGCGCGTCGGCATTTCGAAGCCGAAAATCGTCGTCAGCATAGCGGATAGCCTGTTCGACAAGCGTCTTTCGATTCCTGCCCTGCCAAACTCGCATAATTCGCAGGCAGGGAATCTCTCAGAATTGCGTATATACAAGTAGGGGAGCCGCCACGAGCGGGCGAAGCCTTCCGCTGTCCAACAGGTAGGTGAGACTCGGTGCGACTGGGGCTACTGTTGCTTTTTCTGCTGGGTTCGCTGCTCTATCAGGGTTGCTGGGACGAGCCGAACTTTCTGACCGCGCATGCGTCCGCGCCACCCAAGCCGAAGGTCATTTCGGGCGAGTCAGTGCAGCTGCTGTACCGCAAGGTCGGCGGCGTGCCTGTGCGCTATGTGGTTGCCGACTTGAACAACCCGTATGTGCGGGTGAGTGTGGTGACGGCGCGTCGTTTGGGCAGCGTTGAGTCAATCTGGGATTTGCTGGCGCGGGCGCGTCCGACCGCTGCCGTCACGGGCACCTACTTTAGCACTACCAGTAAGTTGCCTATTGGCGACATCGTGATTGAGGGTGAGCGCGTGCATTTCGGCGGAGTGGGCACTGCACTGTGCATCACCTACGACAATCAGGTGCGTTTCATTCGTCAAGGGTTGCATCGGCAACGCGACTGGAGCGATTATCGCATGGTGTTGGGCGCAGGTCCACGCCTGCTGCAGAACGGCAAAGTGATGCTGTATCCGTCGGGCGAGGGGTTCCGCGACAAGCGCGTCTACGCGCGAGGCAAGCGCGTGGCGGTCGGCGTCACCGCGCACAACAAGCTGCTGATGGCAGTGGTGGAGCGCCCTGTGTCGCTGCGGCAGCTTGCGATGATAATGCGCACGCTGGGCGCCACCAACGCGATTGCCTTAGACGGCGGCGGCTCCAGCTGCCTGTATTACCGCAAAAAGGTCAAAGTGTTGCCCAAGCGCAAGCTGACGAACTTGCTTGTGGTGTACGAAGACAGTGCTGAATACGAGGCGCGTGCCATCCAGCTCAAGCCGTTGAACCGCTACGCCAAGCGATAGTGCAGGCGACTACTCCACGCGGAACCGCGCCGCGCCAAAGCGCACGATGTCGCCTGCCCTGAGCGGTTGCTTGCTCACGCGCTGCTCGTTCACAAACACGCCGTTCGTGCTGCCCAAGTCGTACACAACCAGCGCGTCGCCCTCGACGGCAATCCGCGCGTGATGACGGCTCACAGACGGGTCGGGGATGATTAAACCGTTGTCGGTCTCGCGTCCGATGGTCAGCCCATTCGGTGGCACGGTGAAGCGTTGTCCTGCGAGCGCGCCGTCGATGCCCACCAGCGCGGTCGCACGCGCAACCACGGCTACGCTCGCAGGCGCGTAGCTTGGGCTTAGAGAGGGCGTGGACGCGGCGGTTGCGATGGGCGTGCAGGCGCACGCGCCTGTACGCGGGTCTGGACGCTGCCCGCAGTAGGGGCATGTGCCAGGCAGCGTAGGCGGGGGTGGCGGCAACGGCGAGCGCACCGTGTCGCGCGGCACCCGCTGCGCCTGACCCGCACGCAACTGGAACTGCAACCGGAAACTGCCAATCTGCAGGGTGTCCCCGTCGTTGAGGGCTGCGGGCGCGGTCATCGGCTGACCGTTGAGGCGTATCGGCGCGAGCGGCGTGAGCCAGTAGCCGCCGCCGTGCACGCGAATCTCCGCGTGGCGCGGGGCAACTTGGGGGTCGCCGCGCAGGGGCACATCCGCCAGCTCGTCGCGCCCGATGTAGGCGCCGTCACGGTCAATCGGGTAATCCTTGCCTTCGTTGCGCCCGTAGAGTACGCGCACCCACGCCGAGCGCGTGATGACCTCCAGCAACCCGATGAACAGCCCAACGCCCGCGCCGATGAGGGTGAGCGCGACGGCACGCGAGGGCGCGCCCGCCTCGCCCTCCGCACGCAGCGCAAAGCCCACTGCCGTGCCGAAAGTGAACGCCAGAAAGTCGAACAGCGCACCGCCCAGCGCACCGCCAATCGCGCCGCCCAGCAGCCCGTTGCGCATCCGCTTGGGCGAACGAGCAATCACCCCCTCCGACAGCCCCGTCAGTGCACCGAACACGCCCCAGCCGAGAATGCGCCCCACAATCTGACCCACCTCGCCCATCCCGACGACGAACACGCTATACACCACTTGCCCAACGGTCAATCCTATCCAGCCGCCGAGAGCGCCGCCCAGCGCACCGATTGCGACACCGCGCAGGATGTGTTTGCCCGTGCCCAGCGACAGCCCCGTTGCCAAGCCTATCATTGCCCCGATAAACCCGCCCGACAGCACGCCGAACCGCACCACCTCGCCCCAGTCCACTGTCCGTCGGATGTCGTCAGTGGTCAGCGGTTCGTTCACCAGCCACGCCAGCACCCCGCCAATCGCACCGAATACCATCAAGTAAAGCAGTTTCTGCACCATCGCTCACTCTACGCGGAACAGGCTCGCGCCCAGCTGCAGCGTGTCGCCGGGCTTGATAGGCGTTGGTGCGCTGATACGCACGCCGTTCACATAGGTTCCGTTCGTGCTGCCTAAATCCTCGATCAGCGTCTGGTCGCCCTGACGCACAATCTGCGCGTGGGTACGGCTCACGCCCATATCGTTCACCAGCGCAATCGGATGCACCGCCTCGCGCCCAACGGTCATCAGCTCGCCCGTGAGTTCGAACGCTTGCCCTGCATACGGACCCTGCGTGGCGACGAGTCGCGTGGCGGGTTTCGCGGCAGTGGGCATGGCGATAGTGGGTGGCACGCCTGCGCTCTCCAGCGGGGGCAGCTCGGGTTGCGGCGGCGCAGCAGACGCCACCGCACTTGCACTGCCCGTCGTCGCTTGGGGCAGCTCCACGCCGAGCTTGCTCATCGCAGCGCCCAGCTGCTGTGGCTTCTGCACTGCCAAGCGCACAAGAAACACAATCACGCCTACCGCCAGCGCCAGCGCAATCACAAACATCACGAGTGCGCCGATGCGACTGGCTTGGGGTGTCTCGTCGGTCTTGGCTGCGGTCTCGCTCGGCTCCAGCGTCGGCACGGCTCCGCTCAAGGTGAGTTCAACGACAGGCACGCGCAGAGCGCGTTCGGCTTTGAGCGTGGTCTCCTGCGTGGCTTTTTGCTCATCGCCATAGCGTGCAACGAGTGTGATTTTGCCCAGTGGCACGCGCTCGAAGACGAGAATCCCTTCCGCCGAAGGTTCCAGCACGCGCGTCTGGGTGTTGCCCTGCGCGTCGGTGAGGCTCACTAACGCGCTGGCGACGGGCTTATCCTGCGCTTGGAGGTTCACCTGCAGCCGTGCCACGTGCGTCCAGCGCTCGCTCTTGAGTTCGGTTTTCTCCTTCAGCTGAGCAACCTTGAGCTGGGCAAGGTTGCCCGTTGTGGCGTCGTACACCCAGAGCGTCGCGGCGTTTTCGGGCAGTTTGAGGTTCACGCTGGCGTCGCTGGTCTTCTGCGGGGCACTGAGCGGATTGCCCCCGTCATCCTCTGTCCACCACCAGCGTTCACCCTCCTGTGCGAAGGAGAGCGTCGTTTCGCGCGGCTTCGGCGCGGGCTTGGCTTCAGCGGGCGATGAGGGCGCAGCAGGCTTCGTACCCGCCTGCGCTCCGCTCAGCTCGACCATTAGCCCAACCAACGCCATCAGCAAAAAGGCTCGCATGGACTCTTTAGATTCGGCAACCTATGCGATGTTCCTACACTCGCTCGGCTTGCAGGCTGTGCCCGCAAGCGGTGGAGCGGTTCCCCCAAAACTACTTACCGATTTATGCGTCCAAAACTCGCAGGTATACTCTCTCTGGCGCGGGATGCGCCGATGCAGGAGGCAAACGCTATGAGCAAATGGGCAAGTCTACTGGCACTGAGCGTTGTTGTGTGCGCCGCTTGGGCGCAGGAAGGCGTGAATCTGCAGTTCAAGTTCAAGGAGAACCAGCGTGAGTTGTTCGATGCGACTGTGCAGCTGGACGGCAACCTGCCCATCCCTGCTGCCGCGGGAATGGCAGGCACGCTCAAACTCGCGATGACCCTGTTCATGCAGGTAGACAAAGTAGAGGAAGGTGGCAAGGCGACAATCAAGACGGGCTTGGAGGCGTTCGAAGCCGAGTTCAACGGGCAAGCCTTCCCCGTGGGGCTGGACATGGCACGGACGATTATCCCTGACTCCACAGCAACGGTGCATCCAAACGGCAAGCTCAGCGGTTTGCAGGGCAGCGGCGGACTACCCGGCTTCCAGCTACCCGGAATCGACATTCGCAACTTGGCGACGCTGCTGTTTCCCACGGAACTGCCCGACAAGCCGCTCACCAACGGCACGAGCTGGCAGTTCACGCGAGCGCTGGGCGCGGGCGACGACGCCCTCAAAATCCCGATGAACGCACGCTACGAAGGAACCGAAGAGTACAACGGCGTCAAAATGCACAAAATCACTCAGACCTTCGAGCAGAACTTCGAGACCTATCAGGACGCCTTCTATCAGCCCACCACCGACAAGGAAGCGGCGATGCGTGTCACCAAGGGCACGATGAAGGGCACGATGACGATGTGGTATCACCCCGAAACGGGTCTGGTGCAGCGCATGACGATGCAAGCCAGCTTGAACCAGACCACCGAGCCTATCAAGCGAGACGGCTCCGAAGTCAAAGATTTCGAGCGCGAGCAGAGCGAGGTGAAGCTCACCGCCACGCTCACGCGCAAGGAGCCAAAGCAGGAGAATGCCACACCGAGTAGCAACTGATGTGTTGCGCACATGCTCATCGGCGGGGCGCGGCGACTTGCGAGTCGTCGCGCTCGCTTCGAAGCGGCGGGTGGCGCTGGGGCTGACAGTCGCCGTGCTACTGACCAGCGCGCCCGCGCAAATCACGCTCCCGCCCATCCTCACGCCTGCGGGCGTTATCCCACCTATCACTATCCCCAAACAGGCACTGGCGAGCCAGCACGCGCCACCGCAAACGCCGAC
Source organism: Fimbriimonadales bacterium (assembly GCA_025060055.1). Taxonomy (GTDB): domain Bacteria; phylum Armatimonadota; class Fimbriimonadia; order Fimbriimonadales; family GBS-DC; genus GBS-DC. The sequence continues at coordinate 6,451 of JANXCK010000145.1, forward strand.
ACAGCCCGCCACTACGCCCGAACGCCCCCGCACCGCGCAACGCCGCAACACTTGGGACGCACTGCAGAGCCTGCGCAGCTGGCAAACCCTGCAGCAGGAAATCCAGCGCACTGTCTCCATCAGCGGGCGCAAGAGCATCGGTTATCACCTGCACGAAGTGGAAGGCGACTTCAGCGCGTTCCGCGACCAGAACTACTTCGGACAGGGTGGCAAACGCTTCACAGATAACACCGAGCTGACCATCCGCGTCAATAAGTTTCTCGGCTTCCTCAGCTTCGACTGGCGATGGACGAACAGCCGCTTCCGCAACCCATATGATGCCCGCATCACCTACACCTACGAGTCGCCGAACCTGACGCTGGAGTGGGGCGACATCACGGCGACTTTGGGCAGTTCGAACCCACTGGTAGGCTTCAACCGCACACTCAAGGGCGCAACCGCCACTGCGCAGTGGGGCAAGAACCGCCTCCGCTACATCCGCTCCGAAACCAAAGCCGCCGCCCGCACCATCACCATTCAGGGCAACGACAGCCCCGGACCCTACTACCTGCAGGGCAGCCAGCTGGTGGACGGGAGCGAGCGCGTGCAGGTCGACGGCGTGGAGAAACGGCGCGGCGAGGACTACACTATCGATTACTTCGGGGGCATCCTCCGCTTTCGCGACGGGATGATTATCCCGCGCACCTCCACGATTGTAGTGACCTACGAGACCTACGCGTTCAACTCTGCGCCGAGCCTCTTGGAGGGCTGGCGCTACGAGTTGAACTTGGGGCGTGGCTACAACTTCGGCTTCACGATGCTCTCACAGAAATCGACGGCGCGGGTCGGGTTGCGCCGCCGCACAGAGCAGTTCTACGGCTTCGGCGCGCCCAGCGTGCCGTATGACCTGCAGTTCCCGCCCCTGCGCGACCCGAACAACCCGATTATCATCACGGTAGCGGGCGTGCCACAGGTAGAGGGCGTGGACTACTACTTCGACGAGGTGCTGCCCTACCGATTTTACTTCACGCGCTTTATGCCCCAGACGCTGATTATTCAGGTGGAGTACACCCCGCGCCCTGACCCCAGCTCGACGATTGGCGGCGACCGCGAGGTGATGGGCATCGACTTCACGCTGCCGCTGGGGCGCGTTGGCGGAATCGTGTGGAACGCAGCACGCAGTCGCGCACAGGCGCAGGGCAGCAGGCTGGAGGCAACCGCCCATGTCGCCACAGGCAAGTTCGAATTCGGCAGGCTCCGTCTCGACGCCACCTATCGCGACATCCCTGCGGAGTTCATCAGCATCGAGTCGGTCGGCTTCCGTCGCAACGAGCGCGGCTACCAAGCCGACCTCAGCTACCAGTTCAGCGCGATTTCGAAACTGCAGGCGAGTTTGAGCAACGCGCGTGTGGCGTCGCTGAACCCGCTGAGCAACGTCTTCGGCGCGAGTTTTACCGACACCAGCATCCAGAGCTTGAGCTACACCTACACACCCCAGAACGGTTTTCAGCTCACGCTCAACCGCAACGCCAGCTCTACGCGCAGCGGCAACACGCGCAGTCGCCAGACGCGCGATTCGGTGAACATCGCCCGCGCGTGGCGCGGCTTGAACCTCGCGCTGGGCTACGAGCGTTCCGACTCCGACGCTCAAAGCGGTCTCGGCGGCGGGTCGCGTCTGGTGTATCATATTCAGAGCCTACGCGCTCAGCTGGACTGGACGCCTGCCTCGCGTCTCACGCTGCGTGCCTCCGCTGCCCAAAGCGACATTCGCCAGACCCAGACGGGCAGCACGGGCAACAGCTCCAGAACCCGCTCGCGCGATTACACGCTCGAAGCGAACTGGCAGCCGACAGACGCGCTGAGCATAAGCTATCGCTGGCGCGATAGCGATTCGGGCGCGCTCAACCTGAACACGCCTGACCCACGCTCGAGGCAACCGAACAATCCCTTCCCGCCAACGGGCAACTTCCCGACGAACCCGTGGGGCGTGGGCTTCAACGGCAACGGCTTCTCATCAGGAGCGCCGATGTTCAGCGGCTACACCTACTACGGCGTGCGCGGCGACGGGCAGGACTTGAGCATCCGATGGACACCCACCAACGCGCTCGCCCTCGATCTGCAGTGGAGCCAGAACCGCGCCTTGGGCGACTTCCAGACCAACAGTAAGCAGGAGTCGCTCTCCGTCGGCGTCAGCTACACGCCTTTGGAATGGCTCGCGCTCACAGCGAGCTGGTCGAAGCAGAGCGTGCAGTTCCTCACGGCGACGGGCAACTCCGACAACGAGTTCCTCACGCTCGGCGCGGACATCGGACCGCTGCGCCGCTGGACGATTAATCTGAACTTTTACGCAATGAAGACGCGCAGCGTGCTGGGCGAGGGGTTTCAGGGGGGGCAAGGCAACTTCTCACAAGAGCCGATTGGCTTCTCAGCGCGAGTCAACTACGATGTGGGGCGCAACCAGAGCTTGTTCGCCGAGTTCCAGCGCACTGACCTGAAGGGCTACCTGCCCGCACGGGACACGCTATTCAACATCGGCTACCAGTACCGCATCACACAGAACTGGTCGCTCGTGCTGAGCTATCGCTTTCGCGAGCAGCTGAACCTCGACCCCCAATATAGCCAGTATAGTTATCGCGCTCGCTCGCTGGATGTGAACATGAATTGGATGTTTTAATTCATTCGGGTATCATACCAATCGGGGTTTCAAGTGGCGCAGTCGTCGGCGAGGACGCCGACGCTACGAATATGCCTGCGTCGCGTCAGCGTCTCGCTGACGAACTGGGTCGCTTGAAATACCGATTAGCATTGCGGACGGAGCGGCGCATGCGAGGGATAGCGATTCGGCTGGCGCTGGGGCTGCTCGTTAGTTGGGCGTGGGCGGACGGCTTGCGCGAAGCGAAGCTGATGCTGCGCGGCGAGACGCTGGAGCTGAACCCCGCCCCGCTGTGGGACGGACGCGAACTGTGGCTTCCATCGCAACATTTAGAACGGCTCGGCTTGCCGTTGGAGATAAACACGCACACGGTGCGCCTACTTTCCCTTCCGCCCGACCAGCCTGCAGCGTATGTCGCGCTTGAGCCGAAGCGCGGGCTGAACTGTATACCCATACGCGACCTCGTGCGCCGACTGGGCGGGTTCACGCGCTGGGAAGAGGCAAGCCACACGCTCGTTGTGCTGGCGCGGCTTCAGGAAACGCGCCTGGAAGACGCCACGCTGCACATCCGAACGAGCCTCCCCGTCGCTTGGCATGCGTTCTCAGTCGAGAACCCTAACCGATTGGTGATCGATTTAGCAGGGTGCGCGCTGCCAGAGACGCCGCTACCGTTGCCCGAGCCGTCGGGCGCAGTGAAGGCAGTGCGCGTCGGGCAGTTCGACCCGCACACGGCGCGGATTGTGCTGGAGATGGACGCGCCCTATGCTATGCCCGACAGCGGCGTGCAGAGCGCGTGGCAGATTGCCCTCGCGCCCGCTCCGCCTGAACCTGCCGATGCTGAACCCCCCGCGACACCATCGCCGATCGCTGTCGAGGCGACGCGCCTAACAGAACCCCCATTCGAGCCGTTCCAGATTCCCGTGTTGCAACGCGACTCGCGCGGCGCCGTGCAGCTGAGCATTCCCTTGCCCGAAGGCGTGCGCCCGCGCGTGCTGTTCTTGGAAGACCCACTGCGAATTGCCATCGATGTGCCTGGCTACCTGCCCGAAGCGGTTGCTCAAGCAGTCGATGACCCCAGCCTGTTCGTGCGGATGCTCCGCGCAGCGCCGCTGGAGGGCGGCATGGTGCGCCTTGTGCTGGAACTCTCGCGCTCGGTTGGAGCGCAAATTTTTTCGGGCAAGACAGGCATCACGCTCAACTTGCGTGCCCCGCGCAACACGGGCGGCAAACTCCGCGAGAAGGTCATCGTGATTGACCCAGGACACGGGGGCACGCAGGCAGGAGCACGCTGGCGCGAGGGAAAAACCGTCGTGGAGGAAAAAACCATCGTGCTGGCGATCAGCCTGCATATTGCCGAGCTGCTTGCACGCGAGGGCGCGAAGGTGATTCTCACCCGTGCCGAAGACAAAGCGGTCGGGCTGTATGAGCGCACCGCGCTCGCTAATGCCGCGAATGCCCACTTTTTCATCAGTATCCACTGCGATTCGAACCCGCGCCCGAACTCCGCTTCAGGCACGACCATCTACTATCACAAAGACGACGCTGACAGCCGCGCACTGGGGCAAGCGATTCTGAACGAAATCGTGAAGGTGAGCGGACTGCCCTCGCG
>JANXCK010000189.1 GCA_025060055.1 Fimbriimonadales bacterium
CCGCGCGCCCCCGGCAGGAATCGAACCTGCGCACCAGGCTCCGGAGGCCTGCGCTCTCTCCACTGAGCTACGGGGGCGCGTCTGAGGCGAATTATACCCGACGATGCGCCCTGACCACACAGAAAGCCTGCGCTCTCGACGGCACAGTGGGCAGGCAATCGGCGTTCCCCGCACCACCGACTACTCCCTGCTTGTGCGAACTACCACCTGCCCTTTTGCCTCATCGAAAGCGACCTCGGCGTTCAGCATGTCGCGCAGCGCAGGGGCGGGAACCAGCACGCGCCCATGCACGATGCGCAGCGGCGCATCGACAGGCACAGGCGCGCCGTCAATCAGAATTTGATTCTCGCGCACGCGCAGCGCAATCGAGCGCACGCCCAACTCGGCGTAAGCGACCTTGCCCTGATTATCCCAGCGCAAGCGCGCGCCCAGCGGCTCCAGCACACGACGCACAGGAATCAGCGGAACGCCGTCCTCTGCGCGTGGCGCGACATCGAAGTCCAACAACACGCCGTTTAGCACGACCGCGAAGTGCGTTGTGTTCACTGTTAGGTGGGCGCCGTGCTCGAGGCGTGTGCGCGGCGCGTTCGTGGGGGCTTTGGGCATAGGCGCGGCAGGGGCAAGGGCAATCTGCGGGGCACGCAACTTCTGCCCGCGCATCTGCGGCTCAGCATGCAACGCCCGCGGCTGTCCATTTACTTGCATCGGCGTCGACGCGGCAACGCCTGTGTGTGGCTCTTCTGCGGGTGTGCGCACTCGGCTCGGACTGGGCTGCGCTTGGGCTACGGCGTCTCTGCTGCCGTTAGGAGGCAAGTCGGCAACAGCCAGTTGCACGCTGGGTTCGGCTGGCTCAGGTGCGGGCGCGGCAGGCGCGCTAAGGCGTGGCGAGTCGCTCAGGCGTGTCTCTGGTGCGTCTGTTGACCGCATCGCGCCCACCGAAGCCGTTGGCGCGGTCTCGGTCACCACCACAGCAGGTTCGCCAACCACCTCCGCTGGGGGCATCTGACGCTCCGTGCGCCCGCCCGGATTGTTCACGAACACGCGCATCGGCGGCGTCCTGAAAGTCTGGTTGTCCGCGTGGCTCCAAACCTCAATCGTGTGCCAGCCGTTAGTCTCGCGCGCAGTATCCCAGTTGTAGATGTACGGAGGGTAATTCCGCAAGCCGCGCACTTGCCCGTCGATGAAAAATGACACATACGCAGCGCCAGAGTGGTTGACTCGCACTTCGATCGGTACGACGCCTGCAACCCGACTGCCGTTGCGCGGTGCTACGATGGTAAGCGGGCTGTTGGGGTCGGGTGCCAGCTCGATGCGTGTTGCGCGTTGGGCGATGAGCCGTCCCTGCGCATCGTACAGTCGGATGGTCGCCTCGTGAACACCAGGCGCCAGCCCGATATTTTGCAGGTCTAACTGCACGCGGTCAGTGCGCCCTGTGAGGTGGCGTGTCGCAATCACCATCCCGTCGACTACGACTTCCACTACTGCAGGCTGAACCCCACGCAGCTGCACTGTTAGGCGATTCGGTTCTCCTTTTAGCACTTGCAGGGGCGACTGCGGCTGCCATGTGGCAATCGCCGTCGAGGAAAGCCCTGTCAGCGCCAGCAAACTCCATAACCGTTTCCGATTGTCCATAGGTCGACCTCCGTTTCGGCGTCTTGTTCTTCCTCCCCATCGCCGATGCAAACTACTTGCTTCGACGCCTCACCCACCGATTCCTGCCCAATTTAGGGGAGAAATTGCCCTGAATTCGCCTCAGACTCTTGACTTTTCGGTCAGCAATCGTCTAAACTAATCATGTCCGCAGGGGAGCGCTGCACGGACAACTTACTTGGCGCAGGCGTTGGACGAGGGCAGTGGGCATAGGGGCGCACTCGCCGACACTGCGGCTCTCGGTGTGGGCGTAGCAGACGGCTGACGGAGGGACTTAGGGATGGCGATGACGGACAACCAGTACCATTATGACCTTGACGACGCAGGGCTGTGTACAACCTATATGGCAGATGAGGAACTTGTCTTCTACGCAAAGCAAGGCAGTGAACGCGCGACTGAGACCCTACTCAAACGATACCGCTCGCTGGTGGAAAGCAAGGCGCGCTCGTACTTTCTGATTGGCGCGGACCACGAAGATGTCATCCAAGAAGGCTTGATTGGGCTGTTCAAAGCAATCCGCGATTTTCGAGACGAGCGCGTGCATAAGTTCCGACCCTTCGCCGAGCTGTGCGTTACACGACAGATTATTTCCGCAGTCAAAGCAGCCACACGCCAAAAACACGGACCCCTCAACGACTATGTCTCCCTCTATCGCCCCCTGCAGAACCACCACAACGACGACACCGACTCGAACCTAACCGACATTCTGCCCGATCCGAACGCGCTCACTCCCGAACAGTGGATTCTGCAACGCCGAATCCCGCTGGCAGTGATGCACATGGCACGCGAGAAGATGAGCGAACTCGAAAAACAGGTGCTGGAGTTCTATCTGGACGGGCTGTCGTACAAACAGATGTCCGAAATCTTATGCAGGGGCACAAAATGCATCGATAACGCGCTGCAGCGTGTGAAGAAAAAACTGATTCAGGTCTACGAAGAAAACTACGGGGAGTTGGCGCAGTGTCCGCGGCGGCGACGGCGCACGCGCGTCCTGCCCGAACTGGATGACAGTCTGCAATGAGCGCCACGATGCAGCGTGTCGACGCGCTCGCCGTCGCGCGTGAGGTGCTTCACATCGAAATCGAAGCCCTCCAGCGGCTGATGGAGACGCTGGATGAGCGCTTTGAGCAAGCGGTTGAAGTGCTGCTGCACTGTCAGGGGCGCGTGGTGCTGAGCGGCGTGGGCAAGTCGGGCGCGATCGCTCGCAAACTCGCTGGCACTTTCAGCAGCACAGGCACGCCCGCCCTGTTCATCCACCCGACCGAAGCGGCGCACGGCGACTTGGGCACTATCACAGAACACGATGTCGCCATCTTGCTCTCTTTTCGAGGCGAAAGCGATGAGTTAATCCTGCTGTGCCCTGCGCTCAAACGCCTGCGCGTGTATACCATCGTGTTCACGGGGCGCCCTGACTCCACGCTGGGTAGGATGGCGAACTTGGTGCTGGAGATCCCGATTGAGCGCGAGGCGTGTCCGCACAATCTCGCGCCCACTGCCAGCACGACGGCGATGCTTGCCTTAGGCGACGCGCTGGCGATGGCGACGATGGCAGCGCGCGGCTTCACCCCGCGCGATTTCGCGCTGAACCATCCCGCTGGCGCGCTGGGGCGACGCCTGCTCATCCGCGCGCACGATGTAATGCGCACGGGCGATGCACTCGCGATTGTGCCCGAAACTGCCCTGCTGCGCGATGCGCTCTTTGCAATTACTAAAGCGGGCGCAGGCGCCGCCTGCGTGGTCGACGCCAACGGCGTCATGGTGGGTCTGGTAACCGATGGCGACATTCGGCGTCGCCTGCTCCAAGATGAGACCGCGCTCGCCCGCCCCGTGAGCGAGGCGATGACGCGCCACCCGATGACGCTACGCGGCAACCCGCTGGCGATTGAGGTGCTGGAACGGTTCCAGAGCGCACCTGTCAAAATCGGCGACCTGCCCGTGCTGGACGAAGCAGGCAGACCCATCGGCATGGTGGTGCTGAAAGACCTGCTGCGGGCAGGGATTGTTTAGCAGTGCCTACGCCTCCTCCAGCGGGCAGTTCAGCAGGGAGAAGGTGCGCATACCCTTGCCTCCAGGAAACATCACCGTTACATTTACCTCAGCGGTTCGAACCACGACACCCGTGCCCAGTTCGGGGTGGCGCACGCGCTGTCCGGGCAGAAACGGCGCGGGCTTGGCGGGTTGGCTGCTGCGCGACGCACTCGAGGCGGGCTTGGGTGTCGTTGCGCCGTACATTACTTGGTAAAGTGTGGGCGCGGGCGTGTCCGTCAACGCCCGCAAAAACGGCGACGGCATCGTGTGGCGCCGCCCCTCATACGAACCGCGCGAGAGCGCGTAGGTCAGGTGCAGCTCATCTTGGGCGCGAGTCATGCCGACATAGCAGAGGCGACGCTCCTCCTCAACCTCTTTCGGCGACTGGCTCAGCGCGTGCGGCAGCAGCCCCTGCTCTAAGCCCGCAAGGAACACCACTGGAAACTCCAGCCCCTTCGCCGCATGCAGCGTCATCAGCACCACTTGGTCATCGCGCTCGTTCAGCGTGTCCAAGTCAGAGACTAACGACACATACTGCAGGAACCGCATCAGGGGGCTGAGTTCCGCCTCGTCGGGTTCGCGAGTCGCCTCCCGCGCCTCAAACTGCAGCGCGATGTGCACCAGCTCGCGCACATTTGCGGCGCGATCTGCCGATTCGTAGTCGCCTTTTTGCTCCAGCCACGCGAGGTAGCCTGTCAGCCGAAGCATCTCCTTGAGCGTTTCGCTGAGCGTGTGGGTCTCTGCGTAGTTGCGCAGCTGCTCTATCGTGCCCACGAAGCGGAGCAGGGCACGCTGCGTGCTGCCCATCATTTGACCAAGCAGCGTCGGGTCGCTCATCGCGCGATAGAGGCTGACACCGCGCTCGGCGGCGTGGGTCTGAATCTGCCGAATGGTCGCCTGCCCGATTTTGCGCGGCGGCGTGTTGATGACGCGCAGCAGGCTTATCGAATCGTCGGGGTTGGCAATCAGGCGCAGATAGGCAAGGGCGTCCTTGATTTCCTTGCGGTCGTAGAAGCGCAGCGCGCCGATGAGCCGATGCGGAATGCGCTCGCGCAGGAACCGCTCCTCAAACGCGCGCGACTGCGCGTTCGTGCGGTACAGCACGGCGAAGTCGCCGTAGCGCCGTCTGCCCAGCCGCACCTGCTGCAGGATGTAATCGGCAATCAGGCGCGCCTCTTCGTCCTCATCACGAGCGGGCGTGAGGGTAACTGGAGCGCCGTGCTTGCGCTCCGTCCAGAGCCGCTTGGGCGCACGGCACTTGTTCTCGCTCACTACCTTGAACGCCGCGTCCAGAATCGGTTGCGTCGAGCGGTAGTTCTGCTCCAGCTTGACCACCTTCGCATCGGGGAAGTCCTGCTCAAAGCGCAGGATGAGTTCCACTTCCGCGCCCCGAAAGCCATAGATGGCTTGGTCATCGTCGCCCACCACGCACAGGTTGCGATGCTTCTGCGCCAGCAGGCGCGTCAACACATACTGCGCGTAGTTCACATCCTGATACTCGTCCACCAAGATATAGCGGAACTGGTCTTGATACCGTTCGCGGGCGTGGGGCTTGGTCTCCAGCAGCTCAATCGTTCTGTTGATGAGGTCGTCGAAGTCCAGCGCATTCGCGGCGCGTAGGTACGCCTCGTAGCGCGGGTACACACTGGCGACGATGCGCTCGAAGTAGTCGCTTGCGCGTTCGCGATATTCGTCGGGAGTGATGAGTCTTTCTTTGGCACGGCTGATTTGGTTGCGCACAGCGCGCGGGTTTATTTGCTTCTCGTCGATGTTGAGTTCGGCAAGCACGCGGCGCACGACCTCGAGCTGGTCGCCGTCGTCGTACACGAGGAAGTTCGGCGGGATGTCGAGAGCGCGTCCGCTCTCGCGCAGGATGCGGGCGCAAATCGCGTGGAAAGTGCCAACCCACAGCCCGCGCGCCTCGCTGCCTTCCAGCAAACGCCCCAAACGCTCTTTCAGCTCGTCGGCAGCCTTGTTGGTGAAGGTCACTGCCAAGATGTGGCGCGGCGGAACGCGATGCTCGCGTATCAGGTGCGCGATACGATAGGTAATCACGCGCGTCTTGCCCGACCCCGCCCCTGCGAACACCAGCAGCGGACCATCCTTGTGCAACACCGCTTCGAGTTGCTCGAGGTTCAGCGTGCCGAGATCCATCGGCATAAAGTGTACCTTGATGGGGTACACTCTCGACACGACTGCGGGAGGTCATCGGATGAAAAGACTCGTCGCACTGATTACCGTGATTGCCGTGCTGGTTGTGGGTGTGGCGCAACAGCCACAGAAGAACACATCCCAGCAGGCGTCGTCGAAGCCCAAGAAAATTGGAGTGTTCTCGGCGCAGGGCAAGATACTCAACTTTTTCTCGCGCGGTGAAGGCACGCTGATTGTGCGCGGGCGCGGCTATCTTGTCATGAACACCGTGCAGGGGCGCGTGCAGCTCGACGGCTTTCGAGAGGTGAAGGAACTTCCGCGCGGCGTGCGCATCAAGCCCCCGCTGAACCAGCGCCTGAAGGTCTACATGGGGCAGGGCACTGTCCGCATCGAAGGGAAGTACGACTCGGTGCGTGCCGTGCTACGCGAAGCACGCCTCGAGTTCAAAGGCGACGCTGCCTTCCTGCTGCAGGGGGTTGGAACCTGCACGCTGGACGGCGTGCAGCGCGAGCTAAGCCCCGTGCATGTGGCAAACTACTTCGTACCAGAGCCGAACTGGATGAAACCCGCGCAGACACAGAACCAAGACACCCAGCAGCAAGACCGCTGACCGATGCGTCTCATCACGCTGGAGCTGGACAACTTCCGTCAGTACGCGCACGCCCGAATCGATTTTGAGACGGGCGTGACGGCGATTGTGGGCGCGAACGGATCAGGCAAGACCACGCTGGTCGAAGCGATCCTGTGGGCGTTGTATGGCGCGCGGGGGGCACGCGAAGGCGTGGACACGCTCCGCTTCCTCTGGTCGCAAGGCGGGGCGAAAGTGCGCGTCGTGCTGGAGTTCGAGCTGGGCAACCGCCGCTATCGTATCCGACGCACGCCCACCGAAGCGGAGCTGGCACAGATGAACAGCGACGGCGGGTGGCTGATGCTGGCACGCGGCACAACCGCCGTGAACGAGCGCGTACTCCAACTGCTGGGAATGAACCTGCTGCAGTTCCAAACCAGCTTCTGCGCTCGCCAGAAGGAGCTGGAGTTTCTGGCATACACGCCCCAAAAACGGCGCGAGGAAATCAGTCGCATGCTGGGCTACGAGCGGATTACTGAGGCGCTTGAGCAGGTGAGCCTCGCCGTGCGCACCCTCGATGCCGAAGTGGAAGGTCTCAGGCAGGGCATCGGCGACCCGCACGCCATCCAGCAACAGCTACAGAGCGTAGAGGCAGCGCTGCAGCAGACAGAAGCCGCGCTGCGGGCAGAAGAGGCAGCACTCAACAACGCGCGTGCCCAGCGCGACACCGCGAAACGCCACTACGAGGCGCAACACGCCCTGCGCGAGCAATACCTCGCACTCCAGCAACAGCGCGCCTTGCTCCACAACGACTACGAACATCTGCAACGGCGCAAAGAGGAACTGCGTGCCCAGTGGGCGCAGCTCAAGCACGCCTGCGACCGCTACAAGGCGATCGAAGCCGATGCTCGCCGCTACCGCGCCGTCGCCGAAGCCCTCGCCGAGCAGGAACGCTTAGCACAAGCTCACGCGCGACGCGCCCAACTGCAGGCACAACAAGACGCCTTGCAACAACAGCACGCCCACCTGCAGGCGGAGCAGACCGAACTCCAACGCAAGCAACAGGCACTTCAGAACTTGCAGTCGTATCTTCAGCAGGCAGACCAGCTCAGGCATCAGCTGGAGCAACTGCGCCAGATTGCTCAGCAGGCGCCGCAACGCGCCCGAATCGAGGCGCAGATTCAGAGCCTACAGCAGCAGGTAGAGAGCCTGCGCCAGCAACAGACCGAGCGCGACGCGCTGCAACACGCCGTCGAGGCAGCACACGCCACCCTAAGCCAGCACCAGCAAGCCTGCGCTGACACCGAGGCGCAGCTGCAGTCGGTGTTGCACGCATGGAACCGAGCGCGTGCCGACGCGGAAGCCGAAGCGCGGAGCCTGAGCCAGACCCTGAAGCAGCAGCGCGCTCGCATCCAGCAGCTCGAGTCGCTGGGCGAGTCGAGCGAGTGCCCCACCTGTGGACAGTCATTAGGAAGCGCGTATCGCGAGGTGCTACAACGCGCCTACACCGAAGTGCAAGCAACCGAGAACGCGCTCTGCGCCGCGCGCGAACGGCTTGAGAACCTGCAGCAGGAGCCTGCGGAGGCGCACCAGCTGCGTACCCAACTGGATGCCCAGCAACGCGCCCGCGACGCTGCCCAGCACCAACTCGCCCAACTGCAAGCCCAACTGCGCCAGCGAGAGAGCGAACTGCAGCATCTGCCCACGCTGGAACGGCAGATTCACGACCTGCAGCGCCAACTTGCGCAGCTGCCCGTTTATGACCCGCAAGAGGAGCAACGCCTGCGCACAGCGTTGGAGCATCTCCAACCACATATCGAGCAGGCGCAGCAACTGCAGGGCGAACTGCGTCGCCTGCCCGCCGTAGAACGCGAGCTGCAACAGACCGAACGCAGCCTGCAACAGCTCCAGAAAGAGATCGCTAAGCTCCCGCAGGGCTACGACGCGGAACGCCACGCCGCCCTACGCGCGGAAGCCGAGCAGCTGCGCCCGCTGTACGAAGAAGCACTGCAACTCAAGCCGATGATTCAGCAGCGTGCGGAACTCCACGCTCAAATTGAAACAGCGAAACAGTCGCTAAAGGCGAAAGCGACGGAACTGGAGCAGGTTGAGCAGCAGATTCAGCAGCTGGGCTACTCGGAAGAGGTCTACCTACAGGCAGCGCGCGCCTATCAGCAAGCCGAAGAAACCGCAAGTGCGCTCGAAAACGCCGTTGCCACGCGCCGCGCCGAACACGCTCGCCAAACCGCCCTGCGCGACCATCTCAAAAGCCAGCTCGAGCAGATCGAACAGCGCCAACGCCAACTGCGTGAAAAAGAGCGCGAACTGCTGCTATGTCAGACCCTGCGCAAAGCGTTGCAGGAGTTCCGCACCGAACTCAACGCGCGCCTGCGCCCTACGCTCGCGGGCATCGCCACCGAGTTCCTCAGCACGCTCACCAACGGACGCTACACCGAACTAGATATCGACGAGGAGTTTCGGTTCACCGTCATCGACGAGGGGCATCGCAAAGCGGTGATTTCGGGCGGCGAAGAGGACATCGTGAACCTGAGCCTGCGCCTTGCACTGGCACGACTCATCACCGAGCGTGCTGGGCAGCCGCTCTCACTGCTGATTCTGGATGAGGTGTTCGCCTCCTTAGACGCCGAACGCCGCCAAAATGTGATGGAACTGCTGAACAACCTGCGCAGCTGGTTCGACCAGATTCTGGTCATCTCACACTTTGAGGAAATCAACGAGGCGGCAGACCGCTGTTTGCGTGTGCGGCGCAACCCGCTTACCCGTGCCAGCGAGATTATGGAGCCAGAGCTGCCCGATATGGGCACACTGCTGAGCGAGTCGCTGGAACCGTGAGGTATTCTCTACCTCGATGCACAGCTTCAAGTGGGGCGTTCTCGGCACGGGCAAAATCGCGAAGCGGTTCATGCAGGCGGCGTTCTACGTGCCTGAGGCGCAGGTGGTCGCTGTCGGCTCGCGCGAGCAACGCACCGCCGAGCAGTTCGGCGCGCAGTTCGGAATCCCCAAACGCTACGGCAGCTACGAAGCGTTGATAGGCGACCCCGAAGTGCAAATCGTGTATGTGGCGACACCGCACAGCCTGCACGCTGCCAACGCGCTTGCCGCGATTGCGGCGAGCAAGCATGTGCTGTGCGAGAAGCCGTTCACACTGAACGCGCCACAGGCGGAGCAGGTGATTCAGGCAGCGCGTGCCAAAGGCGTGTTCATCATGGAGGGTATGTGGACGCGCTGCTTTCCCCTGATGCGCGAAGTGGTGCGCCGAATCGAGGCGGGCGAGCTGGGCGAGGTTCGCTATGTGCAAGCCGACTTCGGCTTTCATCCAGAGTTCAATCCCGCCAGTCGCCTGTTCGCGCCTGAGCTGGGCGGCGGTGCGCTGCTCGATGTCGGTATCTATTCCGTCGCGCTGGCGTTTCTGGCGCTGGGCGAGCCGAAGCAGATACTCGCGCAGGCAACGCTGGGCACAACAGGCGTGGACGAGCTATGCAGCATCCTGTTCCTGTACGAGAACGGCGCGCAGGCAGTGTTGAGCGCTGCGCTCCAGGTCGAGACGCCCAAGCAAGCGCACCTATGCGGCACGCACGCGCGAATCTACCTGCCCGCGCCATGGTGGAAGCCTTCCGAAGCGTATCTCATCCGCCGCGACGGCTCGCAAGAGCATCTACTCTACCCCTACGAAGGCGACGGACTGCAGTTCGAGATTCGCCATGTGCATGACTGCTTGCGTCAGGGGCTGACCGAAAGCCCGTGGATGCCCCTTGACGAGACACTGCGCATCATGCGCACGCTCGATATGCTCCGTGCGCAGTGGGGCGTGCGCTATCCGAGCGAGTTGTGAGCTTGCGAG
>JANXCK010000214.1 GCA_025060055.1 Fimbriimonadales bacterium
GCCGAGCTGGAGGCGCAGGCGATTCTGACTCGCGCCCAAGCCGAAGCCAAAGCCCGCGAGCTGCAAGCGCAAGGCGAGACCGCCGTGAAGATGGTCGATGTGAACATCGCCCGCGAGCAGGTGGAGGTCGAACGCGCCCGCGTGGAGGTGGAGCGTCAGGCACTCGAATACCGCCAGACCTACAGCGAAGCCGCGCTGAAGTTCGAACTCGAAAAGTTCCGCATCGAGGCACAGCGCGATGTGCAGGTCGAACTCGCGCGCTCCATCGGCGAGTTCATGAGCCGCGGCAACATGAATATCTTTGGCGACCCCGAAACGCTCGCCCGCATGACCGAGCAGTACGCCAAAGGACTGGGACTGGGAATGGCGATCGATGGCGCGCTCTCAGGGCTGCAGGCGATGGGCGACGGCACGGGCAAGCTCAGCGAGGTGGCACAGCAGCTAATAACCATCGCACAACGCATCGGCGCGGTGCGTATGCAAGCCCAAACCGAAATCGCGCAGAGCGCGGACACCAAAACCGAATGAACCTCAGGCGGGTACGACGGCATCCTTGCCGTCGTACCCTCACGCGTGGTCGCTCGCCATCTCCTTGCCCATTAGGTGCGCCGTGAACAGGTACTGGTGCGCCCAGCCACTCCACTCACCGAACCGCTCGTGGAACCATTCCACTACCTGACGATAGGTTCGGTCAGTGAGGCTCCTGCCTTTCAAATCGGGCATCAGCCATTCGCTCACCGCTTGCCACATATGAGTATCAATCGGCACGGCAAGCGGGTTGTCCAGCCCAAATAGCAGCACGCAATCGGCAACCTTCGCGCCAACGCCTGGTAGCGTCATCAACTCTTTTTTCGCGTCCCAGTAGGGCAGCACGCGCAGTGAGTCAAGCCATCCGTCGCCACGCTCCTGCAGTGCCTGCGCTGCCTCGATAAGGTTTCGCGCGCGATATCCGAAGCCCAACTCGCGCAAGGTCGCCTCATCCGCTTGAGCAAGCTGCGTGGCAGTCGGGAAGCCGTAATAGGTCATCTCGCCCTCGTGAGCGATTGGCTCGCCGTACCGCTCACAAAGACGCTCAATCATCCCCGTGATGCGCGGAATGTTGTTCGCAGGGGTGCAAAGAAACGAGAACAGACACTCCTCCGCGCTGAGCCAGCGCATCAGGCGCAAACCAGGCATTGCCTCGATCCACTCTGCCCAGCGCGGGTCGCGCCGAATCAGCTCTGTCTGCACCTTTTTGAGATCCACTTCGAGCCGAAACAGGCGTGTCAGCAGTTGGAATGGAGTCTCGGAGGTGGGCGACTGCACAATCCAGCGGCTTCCTCGCGGTTCGACTTTCAGCACTTCGGCATCCGCCAGCCCAATCCACTGCGCTCCGTTTTGTCGCCATCGGAATGCCTGCCCACTGCGCACACACAGCGGCAGGTCGAACTCCCACGCAGGTATGGAGACTCGCATCAGCACTTAGTTTACCCCTCGCTCTCGCGCTGCCTGTGCCTGCGCGATGAGCGTGCGTGGCGGGATGAACTCCACATTCTCTTCCAGCACCTTCACGGTCTCCACCGTTGCGTCGGGGGCGTACTCCAGCAGTTTGCCGATAATCGCTTCTGTGGAGCTTTCGGGGGTGGACGCGCCGCTGGTGACGCCGATGACGCGGGCTTGCCGAGTCCACTCGGGGCGCACTTCGTCAGGCTCCAACAGTAGAAAAGCGGGGACGCCCTGCGCTTCCGCCACCTCGCGCAGGCGGTTCGAGTTGCTGCTGGTGCGGCTGCCCACTACCAACACAAGGTCGCTTTGCTTGGCAAGCGCTTTCACGGCGGTCTGGCGGTTCGTGGTGGCGTAGCAGATGTCCTCTTTTTTCGGTAGTTCCAGATGGGGGAACCGTCGGCGCAGCACGGTCAGAATTTGGTTCACCTCGTCCACGCTGAGCGTGGTTTGAGTGGCGACGGCGAGAGGCACACCTGCAGGGGGCTGGACGGTTTCGGCTTCTTCGAGGTTGTCGATGAGCGTGATTTGGCCGAGTGCGTGCCCTGTGCTGCCTTGCGCTTCCACATGCCCGCGATGCCCAATATACAAGATGTGATACCCTTGTCGCGCAAAGCGCGTGATTTCGCGATGCACTTTGCTCACCAGCGGGCAAGTGGCGTCGATCACATTCAGCTTGCGCGCTGCTGCCTGTGCCCGCACTGCGGGTGAGACACCGTGCGCGCTGAACACCACATTCGAGCCTTCGGGCACTTCTTCCAGGTCTTCTACGAAAATCACGCCGCGCCGCTCAAACGAGCGCACCACATGCTCGTTATGCACAATCGCGTGGCGCACATACAAGGGCGCGCCGAACGCCTCCAGAGCGAGGTCGACCACCTCAATCGCGTATGCTACGCCCGCGCAGAAGCCGCGCGGTGCAGCCAACAGCACCTTTTCCATCGCGCCTAAGTGTACCCCAGCCCCGATTTTCGCAAAACTTACAGGCGTGTGAGGGCGCAAATGGTGTATAATAAACGGCGGAAAGGAGCCGACTATGCGATACACAGCGATTGCGGGGCTGAGCCTCTTTGTTGTGCTAAGCTGCAGCTGGGCGCAGCTGCAGCCGGGTGCGCCATGGCCATGTTTGGGCAAGGACTACCAGAACACGCGCCGCGCGACGCAAGGCGCACCCACGAACGGGAGTATCCGCTGGAGTTATCAAGGCACAGGCTGGTCGCAAGCGTCGCCCGTTGTGGCTGCAGATGGCACGATCTACTACGGCACTTCAGGCGGAATCCACGCCGTGCGCTCCAACGGGCAACTGCGCTGGCGCTGGTTCGCAGGCTACTCGGCAGCAACCAGCACGCCCGCTATCGGTGCTGACGGCACTGTGTACGCCTTGGTCAATCCTCAAGACGCCATCCTGGTCGCCCTGAACCCTACGAACGGCTCGCTTATCTGGAGCGTCTACTTGGGCGGCACCGAAGTCCGCTCCTCGCCTACGATCGGACCTGATGGACGGATCTATGTGACCAACGGGCAAATACCAGGCGGCTACCTGTACTGTATCAACCCCGATGGCACGGTTGCATGGCGCCGCTATCTGGACACGGAGGCGAACAGCACGCCCTGCTTCGGCGAAGATGGCACAATCTATGTTGGCTCAGCACGCCACCTGAACGCGATTGCGCCAAACGGAACCTTCCGATGGCGATACCCTGTGTTCTACCCCGTGCAAGGCACTATTGCACGCTGGGGCAACCGCGTGTTTTTTGGCGCGTGGGATTTGATTTTCCGCGCGGTTTCAACAAGCGGGCAACTGCAGTGGGCTTCGCCCCACGGCGCTATCTTCGAAAACGGCCCGTCCGTGACTGAAGACCGTGTCTACGCGATGGCGCGGAACGGCGAACTGTATGTCTACTCTCACACGGGCACGCTTATATGGCGTGCTGCTCGCGGCCTACACGCTGGCATTCCCGCTGTGGGCGCGGACGGAATCATCTACATCTCAGGCGGCACGGGCGCCACGCGCGTCGCTGCGGTCAACCCCGCCAATGGCTTGGAGCGATGGAATACAACCATCTCCTCAAACCCCAACCCCTATGGGTCCGTGGCTATTGGCGCGGATGGTACGGTGTATGCCGTCGAAGGTGGAGGGCGACTGGTTGCCTTCGGTCCGCTCAGAGGCTTTCTGCGCGGCGGCGGCGGAGTGGACGGCTGGGACGACGACTACGACGGACGCAACGCAATCCTGCAGTTCTATCAAGGCGAAGAACTCAAATACGAGATGGTTGCACCGCTGAACCCCGACGGCACTTTCGAACTCACCAACACGCCCGTCGGCGAACACGACATCAAGGTACGCATCCATAACTCGCTGCTCGGGCGCGTGCGGAATGTGCATCTTGAAGTCGACCGAACCGCCGAAATTCGAGTGCGCCTGCTCAACGGCGATGTGAACGGCGACAATATTGTGGACGACGCCGACCTGCTGCACATCCTGCTGAGCTTCGGCAACTACGCGCCCGACTACGACCTCAACGGCGATAACTTCATCAACGATACCGATCTGTTGCTGGTTCTCATTAACTTCGGAGCAGTCGGCGACTAACCTCTGCGGCGACGGCGTCTGCGCCGTCGCCGCAACTCGCCCCCCGTGCCCTGAACCCCACCAAGTGCATTCACTGCGAAACCGCCTCCATCAGGCCCGATGGCGTCTGCGCCATCGCAAACAACGGCGAGACACCGTCATACCCATTCCAACTTGCCTCCCCGCCATCGTTCATGGCGGCGCGACGCCACCGTACCACTGCAAAAACCCTTATCGGGAAATCAGAAAATTTTATTTTCAGGGGGGTCAGGACTTGACTTTTTTGAACCCTTCGGGGTATAATCGGGCGCACTATGAAAAAGCTGTATGCCCAACCGACGCGCTGCCCGCTCTGCAGCGGCAAACTGGTCATCACGCAGGCCACCTGCGAGGAGTGTGGTTCGAGTCTGCAGGGGCGGTTCCTGCCCAACCGTTTCAGCCAGCTCGACAGCGAGCAGTTGCACTTTTTGGAGGTCTTCTTGCGTAATCGAGGCATGCTGGCAGGTGTGGAACGGGAACTGGGAATCAGCTACCCGACCGCTCGCAACAAGTTGGACGCGCTCTTGCTGGCGTTGGGGCTGACCCCTGCGACCGCGCAAGACCAAAACGGACATCTTGCCGAGCAACGGCGCGAGATTTTAGACCTGCTGGAGCAGGGACATATCACTGCCGAAGAGGCAGCGCGCAAACTGCGCAGCTTACGATGAAGGAGGTCAACACCGATGAGCAACCGACACGAGACGCTGCTGCGGATTCTGAACCTGATGCAGCAAGGCACTGTGACGCCTGAAGAGGCAGCAGACCTTATCGATGCGCTGTATGAGGTCACGCCTACCTCCAGTGCCAACGCAGCGGAGACGGCTCAGACGCCCAACGGCGAGGGCGGCGCGAACCCGACACGCGGGCTGTTTGAGCAAATCCTGCGGGCTGCCGAAGAAGCAGTCCGCGCCACAGGGCAGGCGGTGCGGAGCGTGAACTGGCAACGCATCGGACAAAGCGTGCGCGAGCAGACCCAGCGCAGTATGGAAGAACTCCGGAGAACCTTAGAGGAACTGGAACGCGGCGACTGGTCCTTGGGACGGTGGGGCAAATACGAAGCCGACTTGCAGCACACGATGGACCTCGCGATTGATGGGGGGCAATCGCTGTCCATCGAACTCCCCGCAGGCGACCTGCGCATTACTGGCGGTTTCGACGGGGGACGGGTCGAAGCTGCCATCCGCCTGCGGGGAGCCAACCCCCAAAGCGTCGAGCAGGCAAAAGCCTCATACAGCCTCACGGTGGAACGCACGGAACAGGGCGTGCGCATCACCGCACCGCAACTCGAGGGCGACCTGCGCCAAAAGGTGGACTTGAACCTGCGCCTCCCGCGCCAGACAAACCTGTATGTCCGACTCGAACGCAAAGGCGATATCCAAGTCGAAAAACTCGACGGCGAGATTGACCTGCGCACGCCACACGGCGACATCTCCTTGCGCCACATCCAGGGCAACGCGCGGCTGGAGACCGTCAACGGCGACATCCTCATCCAGGATATGCGGGGCGAGCGTTTGGCACTTACCCTCGTCAACGGCGACACCGCCTTGCGGGATGTGCGTGCCGAGCAGATGAGCGTGCAGGCGACCAACGGCGATGTGGAAACCGAACGCCTTGTCATCCGTAATTGCACTGTGGAGACTGTGCGCGGCGATATCGAGATCGATCTGCTGGAACCCGTTCAGGGGGAGGTGCGCCTCACGGCTGTTCGAGGCGACATTTATGTCCAAGTGCCCGACGGCAACAACTGCCGCGTGCAGATGCTCAACACAGCGGGCGATATCGAGTGCGCTCTGGAGTGCCGCGAGGTCGATTCGGGACGCCACTACTACACCGGCATTGCTGGCGACGGTACGGGAACCCTCGCGCTGGAGACCGTTCACGGGGACTTGCGTGTCGCGCTCCGCGCGCATCCAACGGCTTGAGCCAGCAACTCAAGGTGAGACCACTTGCCCCCGCTGCAGCGGGGGCGTTTTTTCAAAATCCCGATTGTATAATACCAGTCGAGGTTTCAAATGCTTCATTTGCCCTTACCCCCCTGACTCCTCTCCCACCGCGTGGGAGAGGAGGAACATGACTCCCCTCTCCCGCCACGCAGGAGAGAGGCTGGGGGTGAGGGTCAAAAAGGGAGCCTTTAACTTTTGAGGCACTTATTAGGAAGGTGTTCGAGTAGAGGCAGACACAGTGGTCTGCCCCTACACAGAGGTCGGTCTGGCTTACGAGCGACCGAAGTTGAGCAGCACAGTGAGCAGGTCGGCGTCGTCCACCGTGCCGTCGTTGTTCACATCTGCCACCCCACCTGCGGAGCCGAACGCCAACAACACCGCCAGCAAGTCCGCGTCGTTGATTACATCGTCGCCATTCACATCGCCATTTATCGTGAACACCAACTCCCGATAGGCGAACCCCTGCGGTGCAATCGCCACATTTGGAACCGTCACGCTCAGATAGCTGCCCGCCTTCGCCTTGATTGTGTAGGTTCCTGGAGCGTTCACCTTTTCGGAGAACTTGCCGTAGGCGTCTAAGGCGGTGGTGATTGTCTGGACAAGCGTATGGTCGTTGTAGAGTCGGAGGGTGAGGGGGACACCGAGAGGCAGTCCGTTGCGTCCTTCGAGTTTGGCTTTCCCGTTGAGGATTTCTGGTGGGTTCACGGGTCGGATGCGACGCACGCCCACAGGCACTGAAGATGACCCTATATGAGTGACTACGTACAGGTAGCCATCGGGTCCGATTTTCAAGTCGGAAACGATGTGCCAGTTCGTGCCCCACGTGAGTAAGTTGCGCTCATCTGCGTTATCCGCTACGCGGTCTTGGAGTTGGGGGAATGCGCTGAAGTCAAAATCATCGCGCGCTGCGTTCATGCGGAACAAGTAGAGGCGATTGTTGACCGACTCGCTGACGATTGCTTGATCGCGCAGGTCAGCGGGAAAGCGAGCGCTCCGCAGAAACAGGATGGAAACGACACCAATCGGTTGCAGCCATGAGAAGCGCGGGTCATCGTAGTAAGAGTTTGGCAACTGAACAAGCTGGTTCAAATTCGCGCCCGAATTGCGTGCAAGCGGTCCCGTCCAGCGACGCCAGGCGCTGTTAAACCCGCGACGCACATAGTTAATCTCATCGTATCTGTTGGGACCGTTTTCTGTAATCCACAGACGATTCGTGAGGGAGTCGACCGCCATACCAAAACTGTTGCGAATGCCATACGCCCACAGGCGACGGATACGGGGGTCGGAGTGTGAGATAAACGGATTGTCATTAGGGATAGTTCCATCGTCATTGATACGGATAATCCCACCCCCGTCGATGACCTGAGTGGGGTGCTGGTTGGTCTCTATACCGTTGCTGCGGTTCAACTCGCCGACCACCAACCACAACTTGCCATCAGGACCAAAAAACATCACGCCACCGTTGTGTATGAGACGAGTAAGCGAAAAAGCGGGATCGTTGGGAATGGAGAGAATTGTCTGAGGCTCCACCAGTGCTGTCCCATTCCAGCGGTAACGCACTAAACGATTGTCGCTCCAGTTGGTGTTGGAAGTCGAGTCAGTCCCCGTCCTGTCGTGGGAATAGAAGATGTACACATAACCGTTGCTCGCAAAATCAGGGTGCAAGGTGATGTAAAGCAGCCCTGACTCCCAATCAGAGGCGTTCACGGGTAAGTCCAAGACCGTGCGCCTGACGACGCCGTTTTCTACCAGTTTGACCCTGCCCGTGTGCTTTTCCAGCAAGAAGAAGCGGTTCGGATTATCAGGGCTGAGAAACTCGATCGCAATTGGGAGCGGTATTCGGTTCTGCGGTGTGTCAAGGATGATGGTGTCAACGGTAAAGCGTGGATCCACAATTGACTGAGCATGACCCACAAGGCTCCACAACAAGCAGAATACGCATAATGTGTCTCTTCGCATGCCTGTATACCTCCGCTCGTGATCTATGCGTCACCTTCGCCGAGAATGCGTTGCAGGATGAACGCAATTCTCTCGTGTCTCAGGGCTGCGTCCGCACAGTGATTGTGTTGCTCGCTGGCGAATGGTTTCCACTGGTGTCCACAGCCCGCACATAGTATTGATACTCTGTGTCGGGATGCAGTCCCGCGTCGGTGTAGGTGGTCTCGGCGGCGAAGGTCATTCCGACCTTGCGGAACCGAGTCTCATAGGGTGCGCGTCGCCAGATTTCGTAGTAGACTACTTTGTCGTCATCGGTGGAGGCGTTCCAGGTCAGTATAGCGCGGAACGAGGAGGGCGACTGCGCTTGCAAGTTCGTCGGGCGGGTAGGGCGGTTCTTTTCGGGCGGGTAGACCGCAGTGGCGATGGCAATCGGCGGCGCTTTGTCGCTCGCCAACCACGCCTGATAGAGTTGCTGTCCCCAGTTATCGGTGGTGTTCGCGTCGCGCAGGAACTCCACATACTCGCGGGTCATCACTTGGAAGTAGAGGGTGGCACGCACTTTCACTGTGCCGCGCGGCAGCGTGTACGCTGTGTCGTCCCAGAACTGTCCGTCGCGGTAGTTCGCCCCTACAGGCGCGATGTTGAACTGCTGGAACGCGCTACGACGGAAGCCCATCGGCGGAATGCGATTATCGCTTAGCACATTATTCGCCAGCATCATGTGGAAGGTAGGCGTGCTACCCTGAGCAAGCTTTACGCGATAGATTTTCGCCTGCGGGTCTTCGATGAGCGTTGCGGTGTCGAAGTCGTAGCGTCCCGATTCGCCGATTACGCGCCCTCTGGCGTCGAGGAACTCCACATGCAGCCACGCGCGACGCGATTCGGGGTCACCACTGGGGAACTTGTGTCCCGTGCGATTGTAAACACGGAACACGATAGGGCTACCCGATTTAGGGTACTGCACGATGTTCAGTTTCGCGGAGGTGCGCAGGAAGTCGATGGTGCGGTTGCGCCCTGCGACCAACGCGTCCAGCTCGCGCTCGGTGTAGTTCCAGAACATCGGCAGGATTTGCGGCACCCAGTAGTTGCCGCCGAGAAACGAGTGCTGTGCCAAGTCTGAGCGTACAGGTAGGAACGCAAAACTGGCGGCTTTGCCTGACACGCGCGGCATGTGGCAGGTCTGACACTCAATACCCCGCCGCGCGAAGTCGCTCAGCTTCCACTCGCTGTAGATACGGTCGATCGGGAAGTACTCGTGTGGGGCTTGCGTGCGCGGGTTCTGCGCCAGCAGCGGGTTGCTCACATCATGGCACACACCGCAGAAACGGCTGCTCGTATGGAACGGCGAGTATTGCCACTCGTGGTTCGCCAGGGAGTCGTTGCGCGGACCGCGTTTTGCAGATTCGGGACTAATCACATACATCCCGTTGCCGATGCCGGGCACGGGCATATCAGAGAGTTGGCGTCCCTCCTCGCTGAGCGGATCGACCATGCGGTGGCAGTGATCGCACTGGATGCCCTTCAAATCGTCGTGTTCGAAGTTCGAGCCGTCGTAGGGGACGGAGCGTCCTTCCAGCCACGCGCTTGGCGAGTGGCAGCGCCAGCAGAACTGTCCTGAGCCGGGCGCGTCTTGTTCGGCAATCGTGAGCGCAGCACGGAACACAGGATCGCGCGCCGACTGCGCCATCATACTGCCCATCCACTGAAAATGCATCTCGTGTTCGGTGTTGAAATTAGGGTCGGGACCTTCGCCCGTGTTCGGATTGTAGGCATACTGACTATCGCCATGACAATATGAACAAAGCTCTGTAGGTTGAAACTGATAGTAGCCAGGGTTCGGTTGTGACCCAGGTAGGTGGAAGTTGCTCCCGCCCAATGCCATCAGCGCGGTAATCGGTGCGCAGTACAGACCCACCATGCCTGCTCGTCTCCATTTCGCCATGCTCGTCGCCTCCAAGGGCTATTATAGCACACCTTTGCGCGAGTTCGGTACAATTCCCCTGCATGGCGCGCGAGATTTTAACGGAAGGCATCGTGCTGCGACGCTGGTACGCGGGCGAATATGACAAATGGATCAGTTTCCTCACACCAGAGCATGGCAAGCTCCGCTTGCGAGTGCGCGGGGCGCGTAAGCCCACCAGTAAGATGGGGATGCTCACGGAGCCGTTGAATCGGCTCAAGGCGCGGGTGATCGAGGGACGCACCCAAAAACTCGTGGCGCAGCCCCAGCTCGTGCGCGGTTATGTGCCGCTCCGCACTGAGCTGGAGCGATTGAGCATTGCGCTTGCGCTGTGCGAAACGCTCGACCGTTGGCTTCCAGACGAGCATGCCGAGCCAGAGGCATACGCGACTCTCATTCTCGCGTTGGAATCGCTGGAATCGGGTGTGCCTGCAGAGTGGGTTGCAGCGTGGGCGCTGTGGCGCTGGCTGGCGATGCTGGGCTACAGCCCCGATAGGGAGCGCTGTGGGCGATGTGGGAAGGCGTTGCCCGAAAGTGTCGAGGAAAGCACCGACACCACGAACGCCTCGCGCGTGGCGTGTGCATCCGAGTCGGTGAGCGCTGTGCTGCTCCCTACGGAGGGGTTGCTCCTTTGCGCGCGCTGCGCTGCCCAACACGACGGGATCGTTTTCACGCCCGAATCGTTGCAGCGCCTTCAAAGATGGATGCAGGGTGAGCGCCTGAGCGTGGGTTCTCGCCCCGAAGTTGGTCAGAGCCTGGTGCGCGCGGCGCTGCGCTACGCTGAGTGCGTGCTGGAGTCGCCCGTGCGCTGGCTGGAGTTCTGGGCACGCCTCAACACTCTACGCGAAAACGGGTAGAGCAGGCACAGCCCCGCGCTTAGAACCAGCGCGCTGGTCGGTTCAGGAATCGGCTCAAAATCGCTGTCGCCACCTGCTACTGCTAAGGCAACGAACGGCAGAAAGGGCATCCAGCCGAACCCGCCCAGTCGGGGAATCAGGGGTGGTTCCAGATTTGGGGGCACTGCGCCCGCTGGCGCCATGGCGACAGGAGCGAGCGCAGGCGGCGCTTCGGGATCGGGCGCCGCTTCGGGCAAGGTCTCCACAAGCGTCTCTGTTGGTAGCACATCGGCGACCACCACTTCTTCGATCGGTGTCTCGGGCGTGTCCACCAGCTCAATCGTCGGCATATGCGGCTCCCGTGCTGTTGCCACAAACGTAGGCGTCGGAGCCGCTACCGTCGCGAGCTCGAGCGGGTTGGTGGCGGAGGGGTTAGGCAGCGATACGGCAGGGGTAAGCGGATTGCCGCAGTTCGCCTTCAAAACAGGTCTGCCCGTGCGCTTCTCCACAAACACAGGCGTGCCTTTGGGCAATATGCGGCGTACCACCAGAATCTGTTCATTCGGCGGTGCGTAGTACACATTGAACGCTTGGGCTCGGCTGAGGCGCGTTAAGCGCAGATTGTTCTCCACATACTCGGCGAACTCCCACGCGCTCCGCCGAAAGTGGCGAGCATAGCGCTGTGCCACCACAGGCTCCGTGCGGATCTGGGCAGCCAACTCGCGCGCGCTGCCAACAGGGCGAATCAAGTAGCTATTGCGCGGAACAACTGCCAGCGACTCGACTGCTACTGCCGCGCCTGCAACTGCAAACAGAAACACAATACTCCCAACTGCTCGCATTAGGCTCCTCCTCTCTGGTCTTTCCACTTGTGGGGGCGAAGCCACAAGTAGATACTAAGACTATGCCAGAGACTTTCCGTGTTCCGTCCGTTACCCCTAAATATACCCTGTTTTAGCAGGAGATGTGGCGGGAATTGCGAATCGAGGGGCGTGCAATGCCCAACACGCGCACGGAACTGATTGACCTACAGTTTCTGGGCTATCCACTGGCAATTGCGGCGTACCTGTTAGATGATGGCGTGGAGGCGGCGTTGGTGGAGGTAGGTCCCACCAGCACGGCGACGACGCTGCTGCGCGAGGTTCAGGCGCGGGGCGTCCCGTTAGAGCGCGTGCGCCACTTGATAGTGACCCACATCCATTTAGACCATGCGGGCGCACTGGGCTGGCTTTTGCAGCGACTGCCGAACGCCGTTGCGTATGTGCATCCTGTCGGTGCGCCGCATATGGTCGATCCCAGCCGCCTGATTGCCAGCGCCTCACGCCTATATGGTGAGATGATGGAACGGCTCTGGGGCGAGGTAGTGCCTATTCCCCAGGAGCGGCTGCGTATCGTGCGCGATGGCGAGCGAATCGAGGTAGCAGGGCGTGTGCTGTTGGCGGTTGATACGCCTGGGCACGCTCGCCACCACCACGCCTATTTAGATGAAGCGACGGGAACCCTGTTTGCGGGCGATGTGGCGGGCGTGCGAATGCCAGGCACGACCTATGTGCGCCCGCCAACCCCGCCGCCTGAACTGGATGTCGAGGCGTGGCAAGCGAGCCTCGCGAAACTGCGTGCGCTACCCATCCAGCAACTGGCGCTGACCCATTTCGGGTTGTATGGGGATGTGGAACGCCACCTCAACGAGCTGGAGGCGCGCTTGCTCAACTGGGCAGAGTTCACACGCCACCTCATCGAGCAGGGCGTGCCCGACGGGGAACTCATCCAGCGCATGCGCGACTACGGCAACGAGGAGATGCGCCAGCAGGCTGCTGACCCCAGCAGCTACGATCTCGGCGCAGGCTACGAACTCATCGCTTTGGGCTACGCCCGCTACTGGCGTAAGAAACTAGGACTGACATGAAAGCCGAGAGCGTGCGCTTTGAGAAGGTCACCAAGCGGTTCGGCGCCGTGGTCGCCGTGAACTGTTTCACACTCCACATCCAGCCAGGCGAGTTCATGGTGTTGGTGGGACCTTCGGGCTGCGGTAAGACCACGGTGCTGCGGATGCTTGCAGGGCTGGAAGACCCCACCGAGGGCGAAATTTACATCGGCGAGCGCCGTGTCAACGAGGTGTCGCCACGCGACCGCGATGTCGCGATGGTGTTTCAGAACTACGCGTTGTATCCTCATATGCGTGTGTATGACAACATCGCCTTTGGGCTGCGCCTGCGCGAGCTAAGAGGAATCGTGTGGCAGTTGACCCACTGGGGTGAGGCACGCGCCATCCGCAAGCGCATCGACGAACGCGTGCGACAAGTGGCACAGATGCTTGAAATCGAGAGCCTGCTCCATCGGCTACCCAAAGAGCTTTCGGGTGGGCAGCGCCAGCGCGTCGCGCTTGCCCGCGCGATTGTGCGTCAACCCAAAGCGTTCCTGATGGATGAGCCACTTTCGAACCTCGACGCGAAGCTGCGCGACCAGACCCGCGCCGAACTCAAAAAACTGCAAGAGCGGCTCGGCATCACCACGATTTACGTGACGCACGACCAGAAGGAGGCGATGACGCTAGGCACGCGGATTGCCGTAATGAAGGACGGTGTTCTGCAGCAGGTTGGCACGCCCGATGAGGTCTACTTCCAGCCCGCGAATACCTTCGTGGCGACCTTCATCGGCACGCCGCCGATGAACCTGTTGCAGGCGCAGGTTGTAGAGCAGTACGGCAAGCCCGCGCTCCGAGTCGGCTCTGCGACTCTCCCTGTGCTGCAAGCCCACGCGCAGGTGCTTCAACCGCGCATCGGGCAGACCGTGCTGATGGGCATCCGCCCGCAGGACATCTACACTGACCGCACTGCGCCACCCGACGCGCTGCTTTCTGAGCCATTACACGCCGTTGTGGATGTGATTGAGCCGCACGGCGATCGCAACGATGTGCATCTGCTGGTCAACGGCGCAACGCTGATTGCGCAGTTGAGTGCGCGTGTAAAAGCCAGCGAAGGCACAACGCTACCCATTCGCCTGCACCTCGAGTACCTCCATCTGTTTGACCCCACAACGGGCGAGGCGATGCGAGCGTAGGAATGTAGTGTCGTATGTGCCCCAACGACTAAATCATTCTGTTTTCCCGCCCTCACCCCACAATCCCCCTCTCCCAGAGGGAGAGGGGGGTAAGAGGCAGAAGGCTAACATCCACTGCCAAAGTTGAACAACACAGACAGAAGGTCGGCATCGTTGACGATGCCGTCGCGGTTGAGGTCTTCGTAGCGACCGTAGGGCGTGCCTGCGGTGCCGAAGGCAAGCAGCACTGCCAGCAAGTCGGTGTCGTTGATACAGCCGTCGCCGTTGGTGTCACCGGCGCGCCATGTATCCAAGAGGAAGCCCTCGAAGCTGCCTGCGCGCACGCCCCGTCCGACGATGTAGCGCCCGCTGGGCGAGATTCCGTAAGCCCGTAGCAAGCGGCTGCCAACCAGCAGCTCCGCGTAGGTCTGGTTCAGGTTCTCGACGGGCGCGTCGCCCACCCAGCGCGCTGCGTCCCAGCGCCGCGGAAAGAAGTCGGGGTCAAGTCGGAGCAGGTCGCCCACAACGATGTTGCCATCGCCCGAAATGCCGAACGCCTGACTGACATCGTAGTCGAGCGGGGTGTCCAGGAGCATCAGCCCCGTCTCGACAGACCAGCGTTGCGCGACCAGAAACCCTGTGCCGCGTGGCGACAGCCCGTTCCCTGCCAGCGTCTGCCCGTCGGCAGCAATTGCCTCAGCGGTAATGCCGAAAAGAGTGCGCACTACGCCGTCGCGCCAAAGGAAGCTGACGAACCAATCGAACACGCCCGCAATCGTTTGCCCGTCAGCAGAGACGCCCACCGCATTAGCGAACGGCTCCCCTGCAATTTGGATGAACTCGCCCGTCTGCGCTCCGGCGACCCAGCGGCACAGAGTCGCCCCGCTACCTGTCCGCGCGTCGCCCACCACAACCTGTCCATCCGCCGAGACACCGCACGCACGCGCAATCGGGTTGCCCGGAAGCGTAAGCAGGCGCATCACGCGGTTCTCCCAGCGGAAGGGGCGCGTCGCCTCCCTATCCAGAGGAGCCACGCTGCCCACCACAACTCTGCCGTCTTGCGAAATGCCCCTCACGGCGAACACTCGGAACCCCTGCGGCGGTTGAATGAATTCCGTCGTGCGGGATGCAGGTCGGTAGATGAACCATCGTGCGTCTGCAGTCTGCCCAACCGCCGTGCCATCGTCAGCGCAGTAGTAAAGCGTCGCGCTTGGAACCCATGTTATCGACTGCGTGTGCGAAAACGCTGTTAGTCCTAAATACACCCCAAAAGCTGCCAGGGCGCGGCAGCTTATGTGAAAAAGACCCCGCATTTTTAATCAACCTCCTGAGCTTGGGCAGGTGCTGTGTGCCTCCCCCCAGAGCATCGACAGTATACCTTCAACAATCCGGTTTGTGCGATTTGCCCGTGCTTTCTCTGAAGTCGCCTCCCTCGGCGCCATCGTCGGCGTGGGCGCCGACGCGCCGCTGGGCGTGCTTGTAGCGTCGGCGTCTCGCCGACGCCCCTGCGTGGCACGGGCTTCCAGCCCGTGCAGCGTCGCACGGACCGTCGTGTCCGTGCGTGGTGGCTTGGACAAGACTGCCCAAGCCACAGGTGCTTGGGCGAGACGCCCAAGCCACTGGTCGCTTGCATCGGCGGGACGCCGACGCTACATAGTACGACTTCTTAAACAGTCTCTTAGGGACTGTCTAATAAGTGCCTCCAACTTTGAAATCGTCCCTTTTCAGCAAGAGGCACAGGATGCCCGTACGGGCGCGGTTCCCGCGCCCCGCCAGTGCATTTAGAGACGATTTCATCTTGGAAGCACATAAGTCCCTCAAAGGTTAGATCATCCCGTTTTTCGCAGGGCGGGTTAGGAACGCGCCCCTACCCGAAACGCCCTGTAGGGGCGCGTTGGGAACGCGCCCCAAATGGAACAATTTCACGTTTGAGGGACTTACCAATCGGCATTTCAAGCGACACAGTTCGTCAGCGAGATGCTGACCTATGCACGCGCTCCACGTAGCGTCGGCGTCCTCGCCGACGATTGCGCCACTTGAAAACCCGATGGGGTATGACAATTCGCTTGCCACGCCCGATGGCTAAAGCCGTTGCTGTGCAAACAAAGCCAAACTGCGTCGTCGCTGCAACCCGCGTAGGTAGGTTTCATTCACATACGAACGGCTTCAGCCATCTCATCTGATTCGGAACCCTGACTGGGATGATTAGGGGCTTGGACACGACGATCCAAGCCACAGGGGGTTAGTGCGTGCTTTGTCGCACTTCCTCCAAAAATCTCTCCGCCAACTGCCATGCCCGCTCCACATCGTCGGGCGCGAGCTTGCCCTCGATCACCTGCTCCTCCAGAAAGGTCTTGACCCGCCCCACCAGCGGACTGGGCTTGAGACCGAACCGTGCCATAATCTGCGCGCCAGTGAGCGGGCTGCGCCACTTCTGAGGCGATTCTGCCGCTCGAACATGCTGGATGCGCGCTTGCAGCGCAGCCAAATCTGCGTGGGGCACATCGCAGCGTTGCGCTTTGATGTCCGCCTCCGCAAGCCTGAGCAGCGGCTCCAGCAACTCACCCGCATCGCGTATCAGGCGACGCACGGCGGAATCGGTCCATTCAGGCTTGTAAAAGCCAGGGCGCATGTGCAGCTTCACTAACTTCGCAATGCGCTCAATTGTAGCATTGGAGTAGCGTAAGTGGCGCAGCCATTCGGCAGCTATCTGCGCTCCCACGCGGTCATGCTCGTAGAAGTGAACCTCGCCGTGCGCGTCGACCGTGCGTGTGGCGGGCTTGCCCACATCGTGCAGCAATGCCGCCAGACGCATCTCCCACGCGGGCAACTCCAGCCCATGCGCATCCACAAACTCCACTGTCTTCAGGCTGTGCCCCCACACATCGTAGAGGTGATACGCGTTCTGCGTGCAACCGACCATCGGCAAGAGCGGCTCGCCAAACTGGTGCAATAAGCGTGTGTCTAAGAGCATTTGCAATCCCGCTGCTGCCTGAGGCGAGTCCATCAGGCGCGTGAACTCGGTCTGAACGCGCTCAATGCTCACGATGGCGAGTCGCTCTGCCTGCTCCAGAATAGCGTGATAGGCAGCGGGGTCAATCGTGAAGCCGAGTTGCACGGCGAAGCGCACGGCGCGCAGCATCCGCAAGGGGTCTTCGTAGAACGTCTCGTGTGGGTCGCGCGGGGTGCGCAAGATTTTCGCCTGCAAATCGGTCAGCCCCACGCCGAGCGGGTCGACAATCGCGCCTGTATGGAGGTTTTCCAGCAAGGTGTTCACGGTGAAATCGCGGCGCAGGGCGTCTTCGCGTAGGGTAGCAGGGCGCACTTGCTGCGGCTTGCGACTGGCGTCGTGGTACGACTCGGCGCGTGCCGTGACCAGCTCCACGAGCGTATCGCCAATATGCACCATCGCCGTGCCGAAGCGAGGATAGGTCACAGGGTGATGGTCGGCAATGCCCCGCTCATACAGGAACTGCGCCAGCGCTAAGGCGTCGCCTTCCAGCACGAGGTCAATGTCGTTCGGTAGAGGGCGTCCGAGCAGTTTATCGCGCACATACCCCCCCACGAGGTACACCTTGCCCTCGTAGGGCGTGCCTGCTAAGCCCGCGCGGAGACGATCCAGCGTTTCGGAGAGCATTGATTGCCCAACGGCGAGTATACCCTGTTGCGCACTTGCTACAGCCTCACCGAGCTACATCACCACACCGTCGCGGCATGTGCGCAGCCGCTCTAAACCTGCCTCCGAGAACTCCCCCTGAATATAAGCTTGCACCAGTTTCCAGCCCTCTGGATAATGCAAGTGCCCCAAGCCGTGCAGCGCGGCGCCTCGACAACTGGGGTCGTCTATTGCCAAGATACGCTTCAGGACGCGCAGGCATTCATCCAACAGCGCGCGATGATCCGCACACCTCTTGGTGATACATTGCGCGCAGGCACGCAATGCGCCTGACGAGTGGGATGTCCTTATCCATGAGCTAATGACCTAACTCCAGCTGTGCGCCCAGTAGGAACCACAAGGCGCGATCGACTTGCTCATAAGTGTAAGGCTTCGCAGCCTTACCGAACTCAGTAAACAGGCGGGTAGCGTAATCCACCAGCTTCTCGGGGTCTTCCACACAGAATTCGTGCCATTCGTTGTGGTCGGTGGTGAACAACCACTCCACCCACTGTTCATATTCCATCAAGGTCAGGTTGACATCCCCGTCGTAATCGCATGGGTGATGCAGCTTAGGCATGATGAAATTCTACTTGTTTTCGTGGACTGTTCAGGTGAGTTAGTGACCCGCTCCCATCCCACAACGCCTCGTGAGGGCGTGTTCCCAACGTACCCAAAACGAGACGAGTTTGTACCTGAGCGACTTGTCGGAAACGGTTGGAGTCCCTGTAGGCAGGAATCTCCCCCCAGCCCCCGAACTCTCCCCCTGTTATGAAACGCCTATCCCTCCTCGCAGGCTGGTTGGTGCTGTTCGTCTTCGCGCAGGCGCAGGATACGCCCTACCGACTGCCCGATGTGTACGCCCTGCGCGGCGCAAAGATTGTGTCCAACAGCGCGCCCCCCATCGAAAACGGCGTCATCGTGGTGCGCAACGGCGTGATTGTCGCGCTCGGCGACGCCAACACGCCCATCCCCGCCGACGCCGAAGTGATCGACGCCAGCGGACACACAGTGTACCCCGGCTTCATCGACGCTTTCTGCAGTCTCGGCATGCCCGCGCAAGCAAACGACCCCGCCTACGCCAGCTACGAGCGCGGCAACACGCACCCCAACGCGCAGATTCGCCCAGAGCGTCAGGCGACCGTGCTAATGCAGCCCGATTCCGCCCAGCTTTCGCGCTGGCGA
>JANXCK010000218.1 GCA_025060055.1 Fimbriimonadales bacterium
CCGCTCAGGCGGCGAGCGCCTCGTGGAAGAGCTGCCGGTGCAGCACAACTTCCAAGAGGGCTTGACCACGCTGGAGTATTTCGTGTCAGGCTACGGCGCACGGCGCGGGCTGGCAAGCACCGCGCTGCTCACCGCGAACGCAGGCTACCTGACGCGCCGGATGTGCGATGTGGCCCAAGATGTGGTGGTGCGCGAGCGCGATTGCAACACGCTCGAGGGCATTATTGTCAGCCGCATCGAGCGTGAGGGCGACCTCATCGAGACGCTGTTCCAGCGCATTCGCGGGCGCACCGCCCGCCGCGACTTGCACCACCCCATCACGGGCGAACGGCTCATCCAAGAAAACGAGATTATCCCCGAAAATGTCGCCACCGAAATCGACGCGCTGGCACAGGCAACCGAGCAGTTCACGCAGACCCTGCGCGAACTCGCCGCGAAAGATGAGGGCGAGCTGTTCGCTCCCGACGACGACCAGCCGCTCAAAGACCCCATCACGGGCGAGCCGCTGCTGGAGCCATACGAGGTGATCACGCAGGAGGTGATTGACCGCCTGCACACGCGACGCGACGAGATTCACGCCCTGTGGGAGAAGGCAGGCTTTGCGTGGGTCGAGCATGACCGCGTGGGCGTGCCAATTCGCTCGCCGCTGACCTGCAACGCGAGGCTCGGCGTGTGCGCCCTGTGCTACGGGCTGGACATGGGCACGCTGCGCCCTGTGGAACTCGGCACTGCCGTCGGCATCATCGCCGCCGAGTCGATCGGCGAACCCGGCACGCAGCTGACGATGCGCGTGTTCCACACAGGCGGCGTGGCAGGCGCGGGACAGCAAATCGCGGGCTTCAAGGTCGGCGGCGGCTTGCGCACCCTCGCCGCCACCGAACTCGAAGAGCGCGGCGTGACGCAGGAAGCCATCGACTTGGGGCAAGACCAGAAAAAGGTGCTGCTCAAGGTCGCTGCGAACCTCTTGGGCAAGCCAGTCCCTGTCTTCCCCGCTGAAGAGACTACCGCTGGAGAAGGCGAGGAGAAAATCGAGAAGCGCACGCGCGACTCGCTGCGCAAGCTCGCCAAGCTCCAAGAGCCGCCCAACACAGGTATCAACCGCGTGGAGGAACTGTTCGAAGCCCGCAAACCTAAGGGCGAGGCAATCACTATCGACTACGAGGGCGAGGTGGTGGACATCATCCGCTCGCTCGGACGCTGGGTGATGATCAAAGCCACGCTGCCCGTCGGGGAGCAGCTGGTCGGCAAGATGAGCTTGGAGAATGTGGAAGACCCCAACACAGGCATCCTCATCCTGCACGAGATGGACGAAATCCGCTCGTCGCATGTGGGTCGCTTGCTGGACGCGGGCGTTGAGCGCGTGACGGTGCTGGATGCGGTGCTGGTGCCTCCGCTCGGCTCGCTGGAAGTGGTCAAGGGCGACAAAGTGCTGCCTGGCGACCGCCTCACGCCTGGTCCGCTGAACCCGCACGAACTGCTGCGCCTGCGCGGCGTGCGCGGCGTGCAAGAGTACCTGATTCAGGAGATTCAGGCGGTCTACAAGGCGCAGGGCGTGGACATCGACGACAAGCACCTTGAAATCATCATTCGCCAGATGCTGCGCAAGCGGCGCGTTATTGACCCGGGCGACACCTACTTCCTGCCTGGGCAAACCGTGGACCGCTTCACCTTTGAGGATGAGAACCGGAAGGTTATCGAGAAGGGTGGGCGTCCTGCGACCGCCGAGTGGGTGCTACTGGGTGTCTCTGAAGCGGCGCAGCAGACCGAGTCGTTCCTGTCGGCAGCGTCGTTCCAGCGCACGGTCAAGGCGTTGACCGATGCAGCAGTGCGCGGCAAAGAAGATCGGCTTGTCGGCTTGAAGGAGAATGTGATTATCGGGCGACTCATCCCCGCGGGCACAGGCTATGTGAAGCCGCGCTTCATGCCGAAGTTCGAGTGGGGTGCGCGCGCTCCCGAAGCGGTCGTGGAAACACGCGAGCCGACCTTAGAGACGCTCTTCGCTGAGGAGCTGACACAGACCAACGGCGGAACAGAGCGGAACACCGCGTCGCCGACCCTGCCCGAAACCGATGAGGAGACGCCCAAACCGAAACGCGGGCGCAAAAAGTCAGGTGAAGCGTGACTCACGCTGATTGTTGCTTTGTGCCTCTCCCTTGAGTGGTAAGGGAGGGGCTTTTTATACCAGTCGGGTTTTCAAATGCTTCATTTGCCCTCACTCCCTTTTTCCCCTCTCCCACTGCGTGGGAGAGGGGGAATCTGGCTCCTCTCTCCCGCGCTGCGGGAGAGGGGCTGGGGGTGAGGGAACAACGGCATTTGAAACCCCGATAAGTATTACATCGGAAGGACTTATGAGCGCAAAGCAGGTGGCAAATGTTCAGGCAGCAGCACAGTGGCGTTCGGAGATGCTAAGACCACTGCCGACTCAAGGACATTCTCCAGTTCGCGTACATTCCCTTTCCAGCAAGCGTTTTGGAGAATCTGCATCGCTTCGGGGCTAATCTCGCGCAAGGCGCGTCCGTTCTCCTCTGCGAACTTCCTGAGAAAGTGGTTTGCCAGCAGTGGGATGTCCTCACGGCGTTCGCGCAGTGGTGGCAGGTGGATATGCACTACCTGCAAGCGATAGTATAGGTCGCTGCGGAACGCGCCCGACTCGACGGCTTCTTCCAAGTTGCGGTTGGTTGCTGCCACCAGACGCACATCAATCGGGATGGGCGTGTTGCTGCCGAGCCGTTCGATCTCGCGCTCTTGCAGCACCCGCAGCAGCTTGACCTGTATCAAGGGTGGGATGTCGCCAATTTCGTCCAAAAACAGCGTGCCGCCGTTGGCAGCTTCGAACTTGCCGATGCGGTCGGTCTCTGCGCCTGTGTACGCGCCGCGCACTGCCCCGAACAGCTCCACTTCCAGCAGGGTTTCGGGAATTGCAGCGCACGAGACGGCTACGAACGGCTTTTCCGCACGACTGCTCTTTTCGTGGAGCATGCGGGCAATAAGCTCCTTGCCTGTGCCGCTCTCGCCTGTGATGAGGACGGTGGTGCGCGTGTCGGCAACGCGTTCAACAGTCTGCAAAATCTGTCGAACGGCGTCGCTTTGCCCGATGAAGGTGACCTGCTTGCGTTTCGAGGGTTTACGGGGCGCACCTTTGGACGCGGTGGCAGGCTCTCGGAGCGCGTTGCGCACCACCTTGCGCAGCAATTCCATATCTAACGGCTTGGTCAGGAAATCATATGCGCCCGAACGTATTGCCTCTACAGCGGTCGGAATAGTGCCGTAGGCGGTCATCAAAATCACTTGTAGGTTCGGATGTTTTTGGCGGGCGCGTCGGAGCAGTTCCAGCCCCGTCATGTCGGGCATCACAACATCGGTCAGCAGCAAATCGCACGGCGTCTCCTCGAGCAGACGCAGTGCCTGATGACCGCCCTCAGCGGTGTATACCTGGTAGCCGTCTTTGGTAAAGGCGCGTTCCAACACGCGCCGAATGTTCAGTTCGTCGTCCACGACCAAAATCGTCTCTGCCATCTCGACTCCAAATTCATACCAAGCGCATGGTGCGCTCGTTAGCGGTTTTCTCCATCAGGTTCCACGCTCCCAGCTCGAGCTTACAAACGGATTGGTCTTGCAAGGGTTCACTACTGCGAGCTCGGCGCAGAACTGGACGCTATTCCTGCGATTTTGGGCAGCCATAGGGTGAAGATGGAGCCGCCTTCGGCGGGGCACTCCAAAGTGGTTCTGCCCCCATGTCCCTCCGCAATCTTTTTGACGATACTTAGCCCCAGTCCCGTTCCCCGTGTGCGCGTGGTGTAGAAGGGCGTGAAGATTTTCTCGCGGATTTCGGGGGGCACGCCGCTACCCGTGTCTTGCACGGCGATGGCAATCCAGTCGCCTTCTTCGAAGGCGCGCAGCGTGATTCGCCCGCCGTGTGGCATTGCGTGTACCGCGTTCTGGATAAGGTTGCGCAGTGCCTGCTCGATGCGCCCCGCGTCGAGCGATGCCTCAAGATCGTCAGGGGTTTCCAGCACTGCCTGCACACCTGCCGATTTGAGGTACGGCTCCTGCACTACCAGCACGCGCTGGAGCAGGGGCTTGAGGCGAGTGGGACGGATTTGGAGGTGGAAGGGTTTGGCGAACTCCAGAAACTCTTCGGCAATCTCCGTCAGGCGTTGCGCTTCTTGCTGAATGACCTCGACGTACAGGCTTATCGATTCAGGCAACGGTTCTTCTTGACGCATCAGGTCGACGGCGCCGCGCAGCGCGGTGAGCGGGTTGCGAATTTCGTGCGCTATGATTGCGGTCATCTGTCCGACGGTCGCCAGACGCTCCATCTCGCTTAGGCGCGACTCCAAGCGTAGGTACTCGGTAATGTCTTCAAACAGCACGACCGCGCCTTGCGTTTGGCGTCCGCGTGTGAGCAACGGTGAGATGGCGCAGTTGAGTACGCGCGTCTCGGCGCCGACTTGCGCGGGGATTTTGTAAAGGTGTTTGGAACCTGCCTCCTGCAACACTTGTTCAATCGCTTCTTGAAGCTCTTGGCAGCGAGTTGTGCTGATGGGGCATCGTGCGTCCCCCAGGACTTCGCGGTAGGGGCGTCCTACGCTCTCACGCGCCGCAAAGCCGAGAATCTGCTGCGCCGCGCGGTTCCAGGTGGTAATCTGCCCCGTCTCGTCGACAGTGAACATCCCTGAACTCAGGCTGCGCAGAATGTTATTTCGGAACGCCGCCAAGCTCTGAATCTCACGGTAGCGACGCTCCATCTCTTGGTAGAGGCGGGCATTCTCGATGGCAATTCCTGCCTGATTGACAAACGCGCTGAGCAGCTCGACCTGCTCGGAGGTGAACGGCTCATTCTGGTTATCTGCCAGTACCACCCCGATGCAGCTGCCATGCACCACAATCGGCAGCACGCAGTAGTGGTCGACGCCGAGGGCGCGTCCGAAGCCCCGCATTGGCTGCACCTCGTGGCGTGCGCTGGTCACCACTAAGGGCAGGCGCATTTTAGCGACCATGCCGATAACGCCCTGCCCGCGACGGAAGCCACGCTTGGGAAACATCTCTGGGCGATAGCCCTGAATGAGGCGCGGGAGGTACACGCGCGACGACTCGCCCGTCAGGAAGATGGCGCAGCGTGAGAAGCCAACCGTCTCGCGAATCAGGCGTGCTACTGTCCTCAGCAGCGAATCGATGTCCAGTACCGCCGTCACCAACTGCGTGAGTTCCACCAAGGTGGCGAGCCGATGCAGATTCTGGTTGAGCTGACGGTAGAGCCGTGCGTTTTCGAGAGCGAACCCAATCTGGTTCGCGAACACGGAGAACAGGCGCAGGTCTTCTTGGGTAAACGGGGGGGCGGGGCGCAGGCGGCGAATCGAAAGCACGCCGATGACTCTGTTCTCATGGTTGCGCAGGGGCACGCAGATGGAGCCACTGATTTCGGGACGACGCGGGAGGTGGCGTAGGCTCGGCTCGTCGTCCAAATCGGTCAGCAGCATCGGTTCGCCAGTGAGCGCGACACGCCCCGCCACGCCTTCGCCCAGCGGGACGCTGACCTCGGCGACCAGTTTTTCAGGCAGCCCGTAGCTGGCGACAATCGAAAGCGTTTGCTTTGCCTCGTCCAAGAGCATCAGCGTGCAAGCTTGTGCTTCCATCGCTTGCGCGGCGCGGCGGGTCGCCAGGCTGAGAAACTGCTCCAGCCCGCCCGTCTCGCTGGCGACGGCGGTTTCGTACAGCGTGCCCAGCGCGGTCAGTCGTTGCTTGGAGAGCCGCTTGAGCGCGTCGATTTCGCGGTGGAACCGTTCATGCTGCCCCAACAGCGTGGCTAATCGCATCGCAATCTGCCATTCGGGGCGAGCGCGCTGGTCAGGTGGGGTGCGCAGCACATAGAACAGCTCAGGCACGGGCAGAGGTGCGACCAGCCATGCCCAGCCCGCTATCTCGAACCAGCGCGGCGTATCACCCTCAAAGGGCAACTCTGGCGGCATCGGCACCGGCGCACCGTGCGGTGCATGCGCCACCACATATGGCGCCTGACGCCGCGTTTTAAGCACCAGTGCGTTCCATGCGCCGCCCAGTTCCGCCACCTTGCGAATCAAGTTGGTTAGGGCTTCCGTGCCCACCCCCGACGCGGCGCCTTCCAACATCGACGCCACCCAGTCCATAGGTGATAGGTTTATTCCACACCGCTGTGCCGATTCCTGCGCTATCGGAGCCACAAATCGGTGCGCCTCGCATTCTGAGGAGAATGCGGGGCGAGGTCGCCTTGCTCGCCGTAGAGGTCGCGCGGCTCCACAACGCCGCCGTCGTCCACTTTGTCCGCGCCCACTGAGTAAATCATGAACCCCCGACGCGGGTCCACTCGGTAAACAAACGGCTTGCCTGAGAAGGGATCGACAATCAGTTCCCCCAAGCGTAGCGCTTCCAGCGAGGCGGGATATCGCCCTGTGCGTTGTTTGTGGAGCCGTATCGCTGCGACACAGCCCAGCAAGCGCGCCTTCGCTGCAGGCGCCGCTTCCCGATCAATGACCTCCTTGAAAACAGGGATCACTATTTCGTTGTAGGGGTGCCTCACTTTGGGGAAGTCGCTTGCTCTGCGCTCGTGAGCGGGCTTCGCAGCATATACCTTGATTTGTTTCCATGCCCGCTCCATCTCAGGTATCGCCGACTTGACGAACACCTGGGGCAGCACAGGCATTCGCTCCCACCACTCCAGATTCGTGGGGTCTGTATGCTGTCCGTAGCTCTGGTACACGCGCAGGGTCATCGCGCGGGTATAATGATGCTCGGTTTCCAAGATTTGGTCGAGCGCGGGGCGGTGGCGTTCGTCCTCGCGTGCCCATTTGAGCAACTGCTCCAGCGCGGCGCGGTTATTCAGTCGCTGTATGTTTTGGTGGAGTGGCTCCAAAGCAACGTTACGGATAGCCTGTGCCACCAAGTAATCGATGGTGGCGCCCTCGCGAGCCACCTGATTGGCAAATTTTGCCAGCGCGGTCGCGCGTTCAACGGCTTCGGCTTGCTGATTGCGTGCAAGCGCGCTGCGGATGAGGTAGTTTTCTACACGCGCCAGATTGCGAAATGCCGCCCCGTTGCTGAATGCGCCTGTGTTGGGATTGGAGTAATCCACCACGACTTTGCAAGGCGCG
>JANXCK010000244.1 GCA_025060055.1 Fimbriimonadales bacterium
CGCGCTCTCGGAAGAGGCGTCGTCCTGCACGATTTTGTGTGCCCTGTCCCAGTCGCCCTTCGCGTCGTACCACAGCCCCAGCAGTGGCGGCGGCACATCGGGCGGCGCATCGCTTGCCAAGCTGGCGATAAACTCCTGCAGCGTCATGTCTACGAGTCTACCCGATTAGAACCAGTCCACCCCCTGCGTTACCTCGCGGACAGGAACGCCCGACCTCTCGCTCCACCAGCGAATCAACTGACGAGCGGTCTCATCGTAGCGATGACGCAGCCACGCTGTGCGGAATGTCGTGCCATCACGGAAACGCACTTCGTAGTATGGCGGCTCGTGTCTCTCAACAGCGCCTGTGGTCATGTTTTTGTACCGCGTCAGCGCAGCAATCGCCACTACTTCAGAGTGAGGGTAAAACTGTTCTCGCAGGCTCCAGAAGCGGTTCATATAAACGCCCTCATCGCTAAAGCGGGCATAGTTATCAAACCAGAGCAGCACGAGGACTATGCACAATCCCATCAGCGCAAGCCACAACCCGTTCAACCGCTTGGACAACTCATAGCCGAGCGGCTCATACACTACATCGCGTATCGCCAGCCAGCGCGCGCCCGCCATCTCTGCGCAAAGCGGTTCGGCAAACATACCCACCAGAAGGATTCCGAGTATGAATATTGGAATAAGCGGAGCCAGCGGATCGACGAACATTATGAAGCGTGTTTCTTCTGCGCGTCCGTACACCCAGTGTTGCAGTGGCGGAAGGGCTGCATACCCAAGAATGCAGGCAACCACTCCACCCAAAACGAGGATCAAGGTCAGTCGCAGCTGTATCGAATCCACGAGGCGCTCATCTGCTTCGCTTAGCGTGGCTCGGTCGGGAAGGGATTGCTCAGGCGGCAAGACCTGCCGCATGTAGTTGCGTATCACATTTGTCACGCCGAACGTGATAAGCATAGTGGTTACTCCCTGAAACGCCCAACGCGTCCATTCAGGGAGCTTCAGGAAGTCGACCGCGAAGATGGTTAGCAGCACAACCAAGATTACGCCCACTGAAATAATCAGCAGGCTGTGTACCAAGCAGCCCAGATTCGCACGCCAGAACATGACTTAAGTTCCCCAGAGGTTAGATTGTCTTTTTTTTACAGGGCGGGTTAGGAACCCGCCCCTACCCGCAACGCCCTGTGCTGATTGTACCCAAGTTCGAGCAGGACGAGTTTCACTGCGTGCGCCTCGAGCTGCCCTAACCCGTGCCTGCAGAAGATCGGCGCAGTCGGGCGATACCGTCAGACGACTTCCGCCACTGCCACGCGCTCGAACACGAACTGCCCGTTCCGATAGTCCACGCGAATCGTGTCGCCGTCCATAAACTCGCGGGCGAGCAGTTTCTGCGCCAGCGGGTTCAGCACTTCGCGCTCAATGGTGCGGCGTAGCGGACGCGCCCCCAACTGCGGGTCGTAGCCCCGAACCGCCAGCTCCTGCTTCGCCTCTTCCGTCAGCTCCAGCGTAATCTTGCGCTCGTCCAACCGCTTCTGGATGTAGCGCAGCTGTAGGTCGACGATGCGCTTGATCTGCAGGATGTCCAGCGGGTTGAACATGATAATCTCGTCGATGCGGTTCAGGAACTCTGGGCGGAAGTGGGCACGTACCGCTTGCAAAATCTGCTCACGAATCTCCTCCTTGTTGAACTCGTTCATCTCCTGATAGAGGATCGAGCCGATGTTGCTGGTCATAATCACGAGTGTGTTGCGAAAGTCCACCGTATGCCCCTGCCCGTCGGTGAGGCGTCCGTCGTCCAGCAGTTGCAGCAGCACGTTGAACACTTCAGGGTGCGCCTTCTCGACTTCGTCGAACAGGATGACGCTGTAGGGGCGTCGGCGGACGGCTTCAGTGAGTTGCCCGCCCTCTTCGTAGCCGACATAGCCCGGTGGCGCACCAATCAAGCGCGAGACCGAGTGGCGCTCCATGTACTCGCTCATGTCGATCCGCACGAGGTTGCGCTCGTCGTCGAACAGGAACTCGGCGAGGGCTTTCGCCAGCTCGGTCTTGCCCACGCCCGTCGGTCCGAGAAAGATGAACGAGCCGATGGGTCGGTTCGGGTCGGACAGCCCCGCACGCGAGCGGCGGATGGCATTCGCAACGGCAGTAATCGCCTCGTCCTGTCCCACTACGCGCTGGTGCAAGCGCTCCTCGATATGCAGCAGCTTCTCGCTCTCGGTCTCTTTCAGCCGCTGCACGGGGATACCTGTCCACTTGGCGACCACTTCGGCGATGTCGTCGGCGTCCACTTCCTCTTTGAGCAGTTGCATCTCTTTCTGCACTTCGGCGAGCTGCTCTTGCAGTTGCTGGAGCCGTTTCTGGAGTTCGAGCAGCACGCCGTAGCGCAGTTCGGCGGCACGAGCGAAGTCGCCCGCACGCTCCGCCTGCTGCTCCTCGAACTTGGTCTGCTCGATACGCTCTTTCGTGTCGCGGATTTGCGTGATCAGCTCTTTCTCGCGCTGCCAGTGGGCAACGAGGCGACTTTTTTCCTCGTTTAGCGCGGCGAGTTCGCGCTCCAGACGGGCAATCTGCTCCTTTGCCTGCGGGTTCTCCTCCTCGCGGCGCAACGCCTCGCGCTCAATTTCCAGCTGGCGGATACGACGGTCGATCTCGTCGATCTCGGTGGGCATGGAGTCGATCTCCATGCGCAACTTTGCGGCAGCTTCGTCGATGAGGTCAATCGCCTTGTCGGGCAGGAAGCGGTCGGTGATGTAGCGGTAGGAGAGTTTCGCCGCTGCCACAATCGCGCTGTCGCTGATTCGCACGCCGTGATGAACCTCGTAGCGCTCTTTCAGCCCGCGCAGGATGGCGATGGTGTCTTCCACGCTCGGCTCGCCGACATAGACGGGCTGGAAGCGTCGCTCCAGCGCGGGGTCTTTCTCGATGTGCTTGCGGTACTCGTCGAGGGTGGTCGCGCCGATGGTGCGCAGTTCGCCCCGCGCAAGCAGGGGCTTGAGCATGTTCGCAGCGTCCATCGCGCCTTCCGCCGCGCCCGCGCCCACCAGCGTGTGAATCTCGTCAATGAACAGGATAATCTGCCCCTCCGC
The DNA here is from genome assembly GCA_025060055.1 of Fimbriimonadales bacterium. Lineage (GTDB taxonomy): Bacteria > Armatimonadota > Fimbriimonadia > Fimbriimonadales > GBS-DC > GBS-DC. The sequence goes on from JANXCK010000244.1 coordinate 3,072, forward strand.
ACTGGTGACTTCTTTCAGTACGGCTTTCAGGCGTTCCTCGAACTCGCCGCGATACTTTGCGCCCGCAATCAGCGCGCCCAAGTCCAGCTGCACGACGCGCTTGTCTTTGAGGGTGTCGGGCACATCGCCTGTGGCAATGCGCTGCGCCAAGCCTTCCACGATGGCGGTCTTGCCCACGCCCGGCTCGCCAATCAGCACGGGGTTGTTCTTGGTGCGGCGCGATAGCACATGAATCACGCGCCGAATTTCCTCATCGCGCCCAATCACGGGATCCAGCTTGCCCTGCCGTGCGAGCAGGGTCAGGTCGCGCCCGTATTTCTCCAGCGCCTGATACTTTTCTTCGGGGTTCTGGTCGGTAATCCGCTGCCCGCCGCGAATCTCTTGCAGCGCCTTGAGGATGGCATCACGCGAGACGCCGTGCATGCGCAACACGCGCCCCGCCTCGCCTGAGGTGTCGGCAGCCAAGCCCAGCAGCAGATGTTCGGTGCTGACATACTCATCCTTGAGGCGCATCGCTTCATCAAAAGCGGTATCGAAAGTCGCCCTCAGTCGCTGTGTAATCTGCGCCCCCACAGCGGACGCGCCCGATACCTGCGGGCGTCGCGCCAAATCTTGCTCGATGGCGGTCTCAATCGTGCGGGGCACAGTACCCAGCTTCTGCAGCAGCGACGGCACAACACCCCCCTCTTGCTTCAGCAAAGCCAGTAGCAGATGCTCGTTGTCTACCGCAGGGTGGCGGTAGCGCTCTGCGTGCTGCACTGCCTCCTGTACTGCCTCCTGCGCCTTGATGGTCAGTTTGTCGAATCGCATCGCAGTCCCTCCAAGTTGAGTATGGTGCTATCAAGTTGCTTGCTATGCATAGTATAATACCCTATTCGCGTAGGGAGAGTTCCCTTTGGAGATTGACCTGACCGAACAGGGTATAATGCTGCTGGAATGCCGATCATCGAGACCGTCGAGGAGCTGGCAGAGTTTTTGGAGCAGAACGACGAGTGGCGGCGCAAGCTGTTCAACATTTTGATACCGCGTGCGCTGCAGCGCTTGCCTAACGAGGTAGAACAGTTCCGCGAGGAGACGCGCCAAGAGTTTGCTGCCGTTCGCAAGGAGATGCGCGAGGGCTTTGAGCGCGTGGATCGCGAAATGCGCGAAGGCTTTGAGCGCGTAGATCGCGAGTTCGAGAATGTCCGTCAGGAAATGCGTGAAGGCTTTGAGCGCGTGGATCGCGAAATGCGCGAGGGCTTTGAGCGCGTAGATCGCGAGTTCGAGAAAGTTCGTCAAGAAATGCGCGAGGGCTTTGAGCGCGTGGATCGCGAAATGCGCGAGGGCTTTGAGCGCGTAGATCGCGAGTTCGAGAAAGTTCGTCAGGAAATGCGTGAAGGCTTTGAGCGCGTGGATCGTGAAATGCGCGAAGGCTTTGAGCGCGTGGATCGCGAGTTCGAGAATGTCCGTCAGGAAATGCGCGAAGGGTTCGAGCAGATGGACAGGCGAATCAAGAAAAACTCCGATGACATTGCGGAACTCAAGGGCATCACCTTGGAGCAAAGGTATCGCAATCACGCGCGTTCGTGGTTCAATAAGCACCTGCGTAATCCGCGCGTGGTAGACATGCCAGATATTGAGGATCGCTTAGCGGAGACACAGCCGTTGAGTGAGTCTGAGCGTGAGGACCTTGCTTACACAGACCTGTTTGTAATCGGCTTGCGTCGAGCCGACCAGCAAGAGACGCTTGCAGTGGTGGAGATTTCATATGTCATAGACGAGTCTGATGTTGAGCGTGCAATCCGACGCACTCAGATTGTAGCGCAGCGCGGGCTATCTGCTGCACCTGTGGTCGCAGGCACAACAATTACTCAGACAGCGCGGGCGCAAGCCGAAGCCCAAAACTGCGCGGTGCTCATCAATGGACGCTTCGAGTTTGGAGGGGCACTCGAAACGCCACAGGGCACATGATGCGTACCGACTACATCCCGCAGGTGCTGGAACTTCTGCAGCAGACCTACGCCCGCCAGCAGGAGCCGCTGCAGACAGCAGCAAGATGGATCGCTGACGCGCTGCAGGCGGACGGCTTGCTGTATGTGTTTGGCGCGTCGCACGCGGGCATCATCACAGAAGAGCTAACCTACCGGGCGGGGGGTTTGGCGCCCGTCAGCCCGATTTTCATTCCTGGCTTGACCTGCGAGGTGCGCCCACTGCCACTGACCTCCGTCATAGAGCGATTAGATGGCTACGCGCTAGCAGCGGTAAAGCAGATTCCGATGAGTGCAGCGGATGTGGCGCTGGTTCACTCGGTGTCGGGGCGCAACGCCGCGCCCGTCGAAGTCGCGCTGTATGCCAAGCAGCAAGGTGCTAAGGTGATTGCGCTCACCTCGTTGCGCTACTCGCAGTCGGTCAGCCCGCGCAGCAGCACTGGGTATCGGCTCTTCGAGGTCGCGGACTTGGTGATTGATAACGGCGC
>JANXCK010000010.1 GCA_025060055.1 Fimbriimonadales bacterium
TGCCTCAAGCGCGTCGCCCCTTACGCCGAGCAAAAAGGCGTCACGCTCGCTCTCGAAATCCTCAACAGCAAGGTCGACCACCGCGACTACCAGTTCGATAAGATGAGCTGGGGCGTGCGCGTCGTGGAACTGGTCAACTCCCCGCGCGTGAAAATCCTCTACGACATCTACCACGCGCAAGTGATGGAAGGCGACATCATCCGCACCATCCGCACCCATCACGATAAAATCGCTCATTATCACACCGCGGGCAATCCGGGGCGCAACGAAATCGGCGACTCTCAGGAACTGTATTATCCCGCGATCATGCGTGCCATCAAGGACACGGGCTACACAGGCTGGATTGGGCAAGAGTTTGTGCCCAAAGGCGACCCCATCGCGGCGTTGCGCGAAGCGTTCGAACGATGCCGTGTGGGATAGGCAGGAGCAGCTCAGACTGCGCCGAATCGACGCGTTGTGAACTCGACCAAGAGTCTGCAAGAGACCTACGCGCCCAACAGCATCTGCTACGGCTGCGGACCGGCGAACCCGCAGGGGCTGCGAATCCGCAGTTTCGTTGGCGACAGCGGAGAGCTGGTTGCCGAGTGGCAGCCGCAGCCGCACCACCAGGCGTTCGCGGGCGCGCTGAACGGTGGGATTATCGGAACCCTGCTCGATTGCCACTGCAACTGGACGGCAGCGTATCACCTAATGACCACGCAGGGCTTAGATCGCCCGCCTGCGACCGTCACGGCAGAATACACTATCAAAATGCTCCGTCCGACGCCCGTGGATACCACCTTGCACCTGCGGGCACGCCCTGTAGAGGTGCAGGGCAGTAAAGTGCTTGTGGAGGGCGAACTGCTTGCCAACGGCGAGGTGTGTGCCACCTGCCGCGGCGTGTTTGTGGCGGTCAAGCCCGGACACCCCGCGTATCACAGGTGGGAATAGCATGCAAGAGAGCAGCCGACGCGCAGCAGGTTCCGCACAGGCGCAGGCTGGGGAGTTCTTGCCCGCCGCAGAATATGGCACAGAAGGAGTAGGATGGCTGTGGAACGCATCCTCTTACCCGATGACAAGCTGACCGAAGCAGCGCAACATTTGGTGGAAGAAGCGGTCGTGCTGGCAGGCGGCAAAACGCCCGATGCCCGCCACCTGCTGCTGACCTTGCTGCGCACCGCGGCGCCAACCGCCGCTGCTATGCTCCCTAACATCAACTTGGAGGCATTAGAGCAGATTCTGGAAAAGGAGATCGAAGACCCACGCTCGCGAATTGCGATTCCGTATGAGGCGATTATCGAGTTAGCGATGCGCATCGCCGAGCGCGAGCAGCAGCCGCAGACCGACATTCCCCACATTTTGAAGGCGATAGCCCTGCTCACGGGGCTAATTCCACGCGAGAGCGTGTTCCCCAACCCGCCTCTGATTTTCCAGATTGGTCTCAACTTGACAGATCAGGCGCGTCAGGGGGCGGTACCGCAGGTGGTGGGGCGGGGAACCGAGATCGATTTACTCATCGAGACGCTCTGTCGTCCCGTTAATCCGTATGCGGTGCTGGTGGGGATTGAGGGGGTGGGACGGCGCGCGGTGGTGCAGGGCGTAGCGCAGCGCATTGCGGAGGGCAGCGCGCCCGAACCGCTGCGCAATCGTCCGCTGATTATGTTGCCCCAAATTCTCGACAACCCCCCGCTGATGGGACAACTGATTGAAGAGCTGGCGCAGCACAACGCGATTCTTTATCTGGAGCCGTTTGAGATGTTCCTAAGTGCGCCCGCGCCTCAGCTGGAGATGCTGCGAATCGAGTTCCTGTCTGCGCTGGTGGCGCGGCGCGTGCCCATCATCGGCGCGGTCAACAGCCTGCAGGGCTTGCGCCGCCACATCAACCGTGCGCCCGACTTGCTCAAACGCTTTCAGCCGATTGAAATCCGCCCGATGAGCGCGGATGAGACGCTGATCGTGCTGCAGCAGCTTGCCAGCCTGTTCCGCGAGCAGCAAGGGCTGGAGTTCCCTGACGCCGTGTTGCGCCTGATTGTGGAGGTGTCGGGCGAGCATATCCAGCACCGCCCGTTCCCCGACAAGGCGATTCTGCTGATGGATCACATCGCGGGCAGAGCGCGAGCGCATGGACAAAAGCAGATCGAGCCGCGCCTCGTGTGGGAAACCGCAGGAACCGTCACGGGGCTACCCATCGGCAAAGGCGAGCTGTCGATACTGGATTCGCTGCGCCATCTGGAGTCATTCCTCAAGTCGCGCGTGATGGGGCAGGATGACGCGATTGAGACGCTTGTGCGCACCTTCAGCCTCAAAATCCGACGGCTTGACCTACGCCCTGAGCGACCCAACGGCGTGTTCCTGTTCGCGGGTCCTACGGGAGTCGGCAAGACGGAGACCGCACGCGCCTTAGCCGAGTACTTCTTCGGCTCGCGGGACAAGATGCTACGCCTCGATATGAACCAGTTTTACGAGGCGCACACGGCAGCGCGCCTGCTGGGCGCGGAGTTCGGCTACGTCGGCTTCGAGATGGGCGCACCGCTACTCGATTTCGTTGCCGAGAACCCTTTCTGCGTCGTGCTACTGGACGAGATGGAGAAAGCTCATCGCGAGATTCACAAACTGTTCCTGCAGATTTTCGATGACGGCTATATTATCGATGCGCAGGGCAGGCGCGTGTCGTTCGCCGACAGCGTGATTATTATGACTTCCAACTTGCAGCCTGAGAAAGCGGTCGGCTTCCTACGAGAACGCCCCACGCTGGAAGATTGGCGCAAAGCATTCGTCGACTACTTCGCGCCTGAATTCATCAATCGTGTGGACGCTATCTGCATATTTCAGTCGCTTTCGCG
>JANXCK010000144.1 GCA_025060055.1 Fimbriimonadales bacterium
GTAGGCGTCGGGATGGTGGATGTGGCGCTGTTTCGTGGGCTGACAGCGGACTACATGACGCTGTTTCGGCGCAGCGAGCGCAGCGCACTGGCACGCGGGCTGCTGACCGTGCTGGGCGTAGTGCTGCTCGTCGTGCTGCTGAACGCGATTGCAGGCAACAGTCCGCCCGAATCGCCGATGCGCAGCACGGTTCCAGTGCTGAACGCGCTGCTCCTACTGCTGCTGGGGCTGCTGTTCCTGATTGGCTACGGCGCGCTGGCATGGCGACTGGGCGAGCGTGTGCTGCTCGCCTTCGGCGTGGCGGAACCCGCGCCAGGCTGGAGCGTGCTGGTCGGCAGCGCGCTCATTCTCGCAGTAGTCTGGGTTCCCGTGTTTGGCTGGGCATTAGGCATCTACTGGCTTGCGCTCGCAGTGGGCGTGGTGGTAGAGCGACTGATGGGCAGCGCAGTGGAAGCAGAGGCGTGAACGCGTTCAGCCGTGCCTCACTATTGGCATAGGTAGGATTCTCGCCCTCTGGGTCTAATCGATGCCAACTGATGACACGGATGGGACTGCTTGTAGCAGGGATGACGCTTACCGCGCAGGTTGGGTTGGCACAGCATCCGCGCCCCGATTTCGAACGCGCCCTGTGGCAATCGCTTAACGGCGTCTGGGAGTTCCAGTTTGACCCGCAGAATGTGGGGGTAGAGCAAGGCTGGCATAGCCTGCCCAAGCCGTATGAGCGCACCATCCGCGTGCCCTTCGCGTGGGAGAGCAAGTTGAGCGGGGTCGGCGACACGAACTACAAGGGCGTAGCGTGGTATCGGCGCGAGTTCACCATCCCGTCCAGTTGGCGCGGACGACGCATCTGGCTCTGCTTCGGCGCTGTAGACCACCACGCAACAGTGTGGGTAAACGGGCAGCGCGTGGGCGAGCATGAAGGTGGCTACTCGGAGTTTCGGTTCGACATCACCGCGCAGGTGCGACTCGACCGCCCGAATGTGCTTGCTGTGCGCGTGGAAGACCACACCGACCGCGAAACGCCGCTCGGTAAACAAGTGCCCGACTGGTACACCAGCGTCAGCGGTATCTGGCAGACGGTGTGGCTGGAGGCGACGGGCGCTGCGTGCATTCGCTACTTCAAAATCACGCCTCTTGCGGACGAGGCGGGCGTTCCGACTGGCGTCGTGGAGTTCACAGTGGAGTTAGACCGCGACGCCGTTCGCGAGCCGCTGCAACTGGAGCTGCGCGCCCGCAATCGCGCCTTCGAGACACAGCGGTTCGGCATCTTGGAAACCGAGTCGGAGAAAACTATCCGCTTAGTGCTGGCGAACCCGCGCCTGTGGACGCCTGCTCATCCGCATCTGTACGCATTCGAACTGCGCCTGCTCTCAGGCGACGGCAGGCGCGTCTACGACGCCGTGCAAGGCTACTTCGGGGTTCGAACCGTACGCTGGGGCAAGCACGGCGATACCGATTTCAGCTATGTGTTGCTCAACGGCAAGCCGATTTACCTTCGAGGGGTATTAGACCAGTCCTACAATCCCGAAGGTCTCTACACCGCGCCCGATGATGCGTTCCTGAGGCGCGATATTGAACTGGCGAAGCGGGCGGGGTTCAACATGCTGCGCTTGCACATCAAAGCCGATGAGCCGCGCAAACTTTATTGGGCAGACAAGCTCGGCATGCTCGTGCAGGCGGACATCCCGTGCTTTTTCACGCCCTCCGAGCGTGCCCGACGCCTCTTCGAAAAGACCCTGCGCGACCAGATTCGGCGCGACTACAACCACCCCAGCCTCATCATCTGGACAATTTTCAACGAAGAGTGGGGCATCGGCAGGCTTAGCGAGCAGAACCGCGCCCATCGCGTGGACTGGACACTCCAGATGTCTCGGCTCGCCCGCGCGTTAGACCCCACACGCCTCGTGCATGACAACTCAGGATGGGCGCACTTGGAAACCGACCTCAACTCGTTCCACTGGTACGGACGCGCCGTAGACCTGTTCCGCGAGCAGGCGCAGATTATCAATCGGCAGGAGGTCGGTTTCGGCAAGAGCTGGAACTACATCGACGGGCAACGCAGTCGCGGCGAGCCGTTTGTCAACAACGAGTACGGCTACCTCGCCGCGTTTGACGGCGATGGCGACTGGTCGTGGGGCGGACTGGCGCTCACGAACGCGCTGCGCAGCCTCGACCGACTGGTGGGCTATGTCTACACCGAACTCACCGACATCGAATGGGAACACAACGGCGTATACAACTACGACCGCAGCCCGAAAGAGTACGGTTTCGATTTCTGGGCGGAGCGGATGAGCGTGCGCGATGTGTTCGCGGAAGATTTTATTGTGATTGATGTGCCTGCTATCAAGCGCGCCGCGCCAGGCGAGCTCGTGCAAGTTCCGATTCTGTTCAGTCACTACTCTGGGCGGTTCAGTGAAAAACCGTTCACGCTGCTGTATCGGCTGGACTACATCGACGCGCTCGGCAATCGGCGGCGCGGCAAGGTGGAACGCCAAGTATTCGCACGGACACCCCCGCATCGGCTCACACCGCTCACCATCGCCCGCCTGCAGATGCCCAGCGAGCCATGCGTTGCGACTTTGGTTGTGTGGGCGGAAGACTGGGAACGCCGACGCATCCACACGAACTACACCCAGTGGCTGGTGGGGATGGAGCAGCTGCCCGCTTTCGAGCTCAAGCGCGGGCGCGTGATTGTGCGTTTCAAGCCCACCGCGTACGCTGCAAGCGCGTTCAACCTGCAGAGCCAGCCTGAGAAGCCGATGCAGGGCAAGCACTGGGCACGTGGGCACGGGTTTGTGGAATATACCGTTTCTGTCCCCGAGGGCGTGTCGCTCGGTGAGGTTAAACGGTTGCGGCTGCGGATGGAGGTCAGCGCGAAGGCGGGGCGCGAGAAAGTGGACTGGGCGCAGCGTGTCCACCCCGACGATTACCCCCAGACCGACGGCAAGAAGTACCCCTCGCGCGTGCTGGTGGACATCGCAGGCGAGCGCGCAGCCGTCTGGGAGCTGCCTGACGACCCTGCCGATGCGCGGGGCGTGCTGTCACACTGGGCAGGCATTGAGCGCGGCTCCTACGGCTACCTGCGCGAAGCGACGCTGGAAATGAACCCCGTCATCCGGGCACGCTTGCAGCAAGACCGCCAAATCCGTATCCGCCTCACCGTGCCGCCCGAACTGCCCGGCGGAATCGCCATCTACGGCGCGTCGATGGGATGCTATCCAGTGGAGCCTATGGTGATATTGGAGTACTGATAGTAATAAATGCTTCCAACTTGAAATCGTCTCTTTTCTGCAGGGCAGGTTAGGAACCTGCCCCTGCCCCAAATACCCCGTAGGGGCGCGTCCGCGACGCGCCCAAAACGAAACGATTGCACCTGTGAGGCACTTACCAATCGGGATTTCAAGCGTCGCTATGCCCTCACCCCCTTGTCCCCCTCTCCCGCTGCGTGGGAGAGGGGGAATTTGGCTCCCCCCTCCTCGTAGGAGAAGGGCTGGGGGTGAGGATCAAAAAGAGAGCTTTTAACTTTTGAGGCACTTAAAAAGGGACGATTTCAAGTCGGAGGAACTTGAGTCTCTCCAAGATGAAATCGTCTCCAAATCCGCAGGCTCCGTAAGGTACGACGGCGTCCCGCCGTCGCCTGAAGATGACGGGGACGCCATCGTACCGATTTGATGCAGGTTCCCCCGCTGCGCGAGGGGATCCCACTCTGTGGCTGGCAAATCTTCGCTTTTTCAAGAGACTGAGGGCAAGGTCTATGCCGCCAAGTAGTTCAGCGCGTCGATATCGAAGATCTCGCGGAGGTTGAGCAGAATCACCACGCGCTCGCCCACCTGCACCACGCCGCTGAGGAACCGTTGCGTGGCTTCAGAGGCGATAGGCGGTGTCGGCTGCACTTGATCCAGCGGAATATCAATCACATCGGACACCGAGTCAAGGCGCAAGCCGAACACTTTGTCGTTCACCTGCGCCACGACCACGACGGTGGACTCCTCATCGGGCAGGGGTGGCAGTCCGAAGCGCGTGCGGGCGTCAATCACGGCGATGATATTCCCCCGCAGGTTGATGACCCCCAGCACATAGTCGGGCGCATTAGGCACGCGCGTTGCAGGTGTGTAAGTGCGAATCTCTTGCACTTGCAAAAGCGGCACGCCGTAGGTTTCGTTGCCGATTTGGAACACCAGGTACTTTTCCGTGTTCGCGTCGGCGGTGGCTCCGTGCGTCTCTGGTGTCTTGACAGTTGTCATGGTGATACCTCCATTTGTATTTTAGGCAGCTGTAGCGTAGCGTTCGGTTGCCTGATGTGCGCGTCGGATGAGATCCGACACATCCAAAATCAGCGCGACGCGCCCGTCGCCGAGAATAGTTGCCCCTGCAAAGCCGGGCACGCGCATAAAGTTCTCCTCGAGGCTCTTGAGAACAACCTGTTGTTGCCCTGCGATGCTGTCAATCAGCAGCGCAATCTGCTGTCCCTCCTGTTCCAGCACAACGATAAGCCCGTCGCGCTCGCCCGCTGGTAGTCCCACGAACTGGCGAAGGCGCAGCAGCGGGATGAACATCCCGCGCACATTCACCATCTCGTGCTGGTCGAACAGGGCGGTGTGTTGCAGGCTGTCGTATTGAAATGCCTCGACGACTGCTGTGAGGGGTACGATGTAATGTTCGTCAGCGACGGTCAGTCCCAAGCCGTCCATAATCGCCAGCGTCAGCGGCACGCGCAGCAGGAATCGGGTTCCCTCGCCGCGTCGCGACTGTACACTGATACTACCGCCCAAACTCTCCACGTTGCGCTTGACCACATCCATTCCCACCCCGCGTCCTGAGAGGTCGCTCACCTGCTGCGCGGTGGAGAATCCTGGCTGGAAGATGAAGTCGTAGAGCGCCTCGTCGGGCAGGTGGTCGTTCTCGCTGATCCAGCCCAGCTCAATCGCTTTCTGGCGCACGCGCTCGGCGTCGATGCCCTTGCCGTCGTCGCGCACTTCGATGTAGATGCGTCCTTCAGATTGGTATGCGCTGAGCTTGACCGTGCCTGTTTCGGGTTTGCCCTGCGCGCGACGCACCTCAGGCGGCTCGATGCCGTGATCGATCGCGTTGCGAATGAGGTGGGTAAGCGGGTCGCTCAGTGCCTCAAGCAGTGTGCGATCCAGTTCGGTCTCCTCGCCTTCCAGCTCAAGGTTCACCTTTTTGCCGAGTTTCGCGGCGGTATCGCGCACCATGCGCGGGAAGCGATTGAACAAGTAGCTCACGGGCAGTAGTCGGATTGCCATCACGCGCTCGTGCAGCTCGCGCACATGGCGTTCCATCTGCGTGATGGCAGCGCGGGTGCGCTCGTCGGTGTTGGCATTCTGCGCACTGGTGAGCATCGATTGTGCAATCACAATCTCGCTCACGAGGTTCATCAAGGCGTCAAGTTTCTCGGTCGAGACGCGGATGCTTTGTGCCTCGGTTTTGCCCGACGCGGCAGCAACCACGGCGGTTGCGGTGCTGCTCGTGCTAAGTGATGTCTCCGCTGGCTGCGCTTCTGGGGGCGATGTCTCTGCGACGGTCGCCGCGGGCTGTTCAGGTACGCTGAGCAACGGCTCGATGCGCACTTCTGCCCCCTCCACTGCCAGTTCCAGCAGGGCGCGTACAATCGCAGGCTCAAATGCCGTCTCGTAGAGAAGTTCCCAGTTGCCATAGCATGCGTCGGGCTTGAGCTGCGTCGCAGGCGGTATCTGCTCGCGGAAGTGGCACTCCAGAATCTGTCCGTACTCTTGCAGTTCCGAGAGCAGTTGCAGCGGGTCGTGTTCTGCGCTGAGCGTCGGCGCGGGCTGATACGCGACACGATAGCGCGGGTTCTGCCCTGCTACCTGAGCATTTTCGTATGGGCTACGCCCCTCGTTGCTGCCTATGTGGGCGTGGACACCCACCTCGCCAGCAGTGGCGTCACGATGCGGATGGGTCTCCCCTATCGAGGCGGGTACTGCTGGGGTGCTGGGTGTGCCGCCAGCGCCACCCAGCGCGGCGTGGAGCTGTTGCAGCAGCGCGTCGCAGGCGGGGTCGCCCACATCGCCTTCCACGCGCGTGCGCTCCAGTAGCGTGCGTATCAAATCCACCGCTTGCAGCATCAAGGTCGCCAAATCAGGAGTGAGTGGACGCTGCTCTTTGCGCAGCGATTCCATCGCGCTTTCCAAGCCGTGCGTGAACTTGCTCAGGTGCGTGAAGCCCATCGCCGCGCTGTTGCCTTTGAACGAGTGGGCGTAGCGAAACAGCGCGTTCACAGT
>JANXCK010000151.1 GCA_025060055.1 Fimbriimonadales bacterium
CCCAGCACCTCGAAGGTGAGGCGCAGCCCTGGTCCGACGAAGCACCACGAGGTGCTGGCTTCCACGATGGCTTTGTTGCCTGACGGCATCTTGAACTCGATGCGGGCAGTGGCGTAGTCTTCGGCAGGCGCGTTCAGGTAGTCCACTTCCATCTCGTGGGCGTAGGCGTCGCGCAGCTTGCGGGCATATTCAGGACGCGCCCACTTGAGGCAGGCAATCTGCGCAGAGACAGAGCAGGGAGTCAAGGCGGAAAGGGGCTGATTAGGCGGGGTGAGCGCATACCAACCCGCTGCAACGCTGTGGCACATCATGTCGTTCAGCACGCCGCCACCTTGTAAATCACCCCGCCAAAACCACGCTCGGTGAGGTCCGCTGTGTTCTTCGGCGCAGCGTGCTAAGTACGGCTCGCCCGCCACCGCGGCACCGCGCCGCCACAACAACTCCTTGCCCCGCACAAGGGCAGGGGAGAAGAGCTGGTTCTCCAGATAGCCGTGTGCAATGCCCGCCTCTGAGACGGCGCGCAGGATTTGGCGTGCCTCCTTGAGGTTGCGGGCAAGTGGCTTTTCGACGGCTAAACCCTTGAGTTCGGCGCGCCCCGACTTCACTTCGTCAGCAACTGCCTCAATCAGTTCCACACGCACATAGTTCGGCGCGAGAAACCAGAGGGCATCTACCTCTGGGTCGCGTGCGAGGGCACGCACATCCGTGTAGACTTTCGGATTACCCACTCCCAACGCTTGGCAGAACTGTGCCAGTTCCGCGCCTTTGCGGGCGTCGCGTGTCATTATCGCCGTGATTGTGGCGTTGCGCACCGAGGCGAACGCCTGCGCGTGGAACCGCGCCACGAAACCGCTACCAATAAAGCCTATGCGCAATCGGTCGCTCATGCTCTAAATAACTTCTCCAGACGGGCGAATTTCCTGCCTATTTTGTTGCTCTCGCTCCTCTGTCCCCTTCTCCGCAAGAGGGGGCACTGTATGCTTGGGCGAGATGCCCAAGCCACGCCCGTCGGCGAGACGCCGACGCTACCCAGCAAGATTTCGTGTAGTGCGACGGCAAGAATGCCGTCGCACCAGACCTGCTTAACTGGCAGGAGCCGTGCTGTTTTTGGCGAACCCCTCTTGCGGTATGCAAACGGTGCGCATGGGTGTTGTCGGCTTGGGCGGCATGGGGTTAGGACACTGCCGCTTTCTGAAGGAGAGTGTGCCTGAAGCCGCACTCAGCGCAGTGTGCGACATCCGTCCTGAACGCGCCCAAACCACGGGCGAGCAGTTCGGCGTCCCTCACTTTACCGAGTACGAAGCGATGTTCCGCAGCGGTCTGATTGACGCCGTGATTATCGCCACACCCCACTATGACCACGCGCCCGTTGCTCTCTGCGCGTTCGAACACGGCTTGCATGTGCTGGTGGAGAAACCGCTGTGCGTGTCGGTGTCCGATGGGGATAAGATGATTGAAGCGGCGCGGCGCTCAGGCAAGAAGTTCGCTGTCGGCTATCAGCATCGCGTGCGTCCCGAAGTGCAAGCGGCACGGCGGTTGATTGAGCAGGGGCTGCTGGGCGAGGTGCGTCGCACGCTGCTCATCACCGCGTGGTATCGCACACAGGCGTATTACGATTCGGGCGGCTGGCGCGCCACTTGGGCGGGTGAGGGCGGTGGCGTTCTAATCAATCAAGCACCGCACTTCATCGACCTCTGGCTTTGGCTTGGCGGGATGCCCCACCGCCTCCAGGGGCAAACCCGTACCGTGTTGCACGACATCGAGACCGAGGACGAGGCGTTCGCACTCGTGGAGTACCCCTATGGCGCACACGGCTACCTCTACGCCACCACCAACGAAGAGCCTGGCGAGAACCTGATTGAAATCTGCGGCGACGAGGGCAAACTGCGCCTGCAAAACGGCGAACTGCAGCTTTGGAAGCTCCAGCGCCCCATCCGCCAGTTCACCTACGAGGCGCAAGGCATGTGGGACAGTATCCCCGCAGAGCGCATCGAACCGCCGCTCGAACCGCGCGCCGAAGGTGCATTAGAGGGACAGCCTGCGCTGATTCAGAACTTCGCACGCGCGATTCTGTACAACGAGCCACTGGTCGCACCCGGCGAGGAGGGACTGGGCACGGTCGAAATCGTCAACGCGCTGATTCTCTCCAGCAAACGGCAAATGCCCGTGTCGATCCCCGTCGACCGCGCGGCATACGACGCGCTACTTGCTGAACTCAAGGCACAGTCTCAGCCCAAGCAACGCCTGCGAGAACAGCACGCCACCGACCCAAACCTGCTGCGACCAAATCGGGTATCCTCTAACTGACTCGGAGGTTGAACGGATGATGACGCACACGGAGTTCATCACGACCAGCACACGGGGACTAAACCGCGCACACCCCGCTCTGAAGATGTTCCAGAA
>JANXCK010000248.1 GCA_025060055.1 Fimbriimonadales bacterium
AGCCGAGTCGGCAATCACGGCGCGGATACGCTCATCTTGGGCAGCTGCCAACAGCGCCGCCGCGCCCCCCATCGACGCTCCGTACACCACAATCGGTAGCCCTGGCGCAGTGCGCGCCACGAAGTCCACTGCCGACAGCACATCGAGCCGCTCTTTGTCGCCAATCGTGCAAAGATCGCCCTCGCTTTTGCCCATCGCGCGAAAATCGAACGCCAAGCAATGAAATCCCGCCTGCCAAAGTTCTTTGGCAATAGGTAGCGGCTCGCAACGGTTCATTAGGTAGCCGTGGCAGAGGATAGCGACGCCTATCGGCTTCGGCGCAGGTATCCACCAGCCGTGCAGTCGTACCCCGTCGCGCGACGGGAACGCCACATTCTGGTAGGGCAGTCCCAAATCGCGGGGCGTCATGAAGAACGGCGTGCGTGGCGGGCGCAGCGTCGCACGCACTGCAAGGTAGTTCCCCAGCAACAACAGCCCCAGCGCCAACGCCACACCCACGACAATCGCGAGCCAGAGCATACCCAAAGTATACTCCATTCGCGCTTGATGGACGCACGAACAGGCTCAGGTATAAAATTGCGCAGTGGAGCTGATTCAAGGTTGGATGCCTGCGCACCCGATTGCTCAAGGGCTGGTTGCGGGCGTTTTTATCGTAGCGTTGAATTTGCTCGGCGCACTGGCGGTGCTACTCTATCGCAAGCCGTCGGAGCGCGCACTCGACACGATGTTAGGCTTTGCAGCGGGCGTGATGCTTGCTGCCAGCTTCACCAGCTTGATACTACCTGGTATCGAGCGCGGTGGCGCTCTGCCCGTACTCACAGGGTTAGCGCTCGGCGCACTCGCTATGGGCACTGCCGACCACCTCATCCCCCATCGACATGTTTTCATCGGGCACGAGGGGCTGGACGGGCGTCGCATTCGGGCGGTGATTCTGTTCGTGATTGCCATCACCCTGCACAATGTGCCCGAAGGCTTAGCGGTGGGTGTGGCGTTCGGTGGCGGACAGTTTCGCGAGGGCGTGCTGCTGATGATTGCCATCGGCGCGCAGAACATTCCCGAAGGTTTGGCAGTCGCGGTCGCTGCGCTCGGCGCAGGGTTCGGCAAGCGGTTCTACGCAGCTTTTGTGGGCGTGCGCTCTGGGCTGATCGAGCTGCCGATGGCAGTGCTGGGCGCAACGCTGGTGTATTACCTCGTGCCGTTAGTGCCGTATGCGATGGGGTTTGCAGCGGGCGCGATGCTGTATATCATCAGCGACGAAATCGTGCCCGAGACGCACCGCAAGGGACACGAACGCTGGGCAACCTGCGGCTTGATGGTGGGGCTAATCACGATGCTTTACTTGGATGTCACGCTGGGCTAATAGCCGCTCAACAGTTGAGTCGTCCCGAACTTGGGACGCGGCGAGGGTGCTGGGTGTGCGCTGTGCGGAGGCGGGACAGGCGCGGGCGTCCGCGCCATCGTAGGTGATGGCAAGACAAGGTACAATTCCATCTCACTGAACAGTCGGTAGAGGTGGAGCTATGACGACGAACTATCTCAAGGGCGAGCCGTTGGAATTGCGCTGGCGCAGCGCATGGTGTGAGCATCAGGCACGCACCATCCCATCGCTGTTTCAAACGCAGGTCGCTACCTTAGGCGACTCGACGCTCTATTTGGTCAAGCGCGCGGGCGCGTATCAGCCTGTGTCGTGGCGCGCCGTGCAGCGCGATGTGGAAACACTTGCTGCCGCGCTGATTGCGCGCGGCGTGCAGCCAGGCGACCGCGTCGCCATCCTCTCGGAGAACCGCTATGAGTGGGTGGTCACCGACATGGCGATTTTGCACTGTGGCGCAGCATCGGTGACCTTGCACTTTCCGCTGACCCCGCCGCAGGTGGAAGAGCAGCTGCGCGACTCGGAAGCCTGTGCGATCTTCGTTTCCACGGCACAGCAGGCGCAAAAGGTAGAGCAAGTCCGAGCGAACCTGCCTGCATTGAAGCACTTTTTCAGCTTCGAGCCTGTCAGCGGCTGGACACCAGTTGCCGAACTGCAACGCGAGGGCGAGGCAGTCCTGCGCGACAAGCCGACTCTGGTGCGCGAGACTGCCGAAACTCTGGATTGGGATAGCCTTGCCACGCTGATTTACACTTCGGGCACGACGGGCGACAGTAAGGGCGTAATGCTCTCGCACGGCAACCTGCTCTCCAGCATGTACGCCTCGATGCAGATGTTTCCGCCTCCAGGACGCGAGTATGTGATGTTCAACTTCCTGCCTCTGAGCCATATCTACGCCCGTACCTGCGACTACTTGGTGGCAATCGGGCTGGGCGTGCAGATGGCGTTCGCCGAGAGCTTCGACACACTGGCGCAAAACTTACAGGAAGTGCGCCCGCACGCTATCAACGGCGTGCCGCGTTTCTACGAGAAGGTACGCGAGCGCGTGATGGAGGTGATTAGCAGCAAGCCGTTTTTGCGCCTGCTGGGCGGCTACGCTCGCAAGAAGGGCATGCGCCGCGCTTTTGGCGGGCGGCTCATCTGGGCAATCAGCGGCGGCGCAGCGTTAGACCCGCAGGTCGCCGAGTTCTACTGGGAAAACGGTATCCAACTCTTTCAAGGCTACGGCTTGACCGAAACCTCGCCCGTACTCACGAGCAACACGCCCAAGTATAACAAAATCGGCACGGCGGGCGTGCCGTTTCCAGGAGTAGAGATCAAAATCGCCAACGACGGCGAGATTTTAGCACGCGGTCCGAATGTGATGAAGGGCTACTGGCGCAAACCCGAAGCGACCGCCGAAGCGATTGAACCCGACGGCTGGTTCCACACCGGCGATGTCGGCGAAATCGTGGAGGGGCAGTTCCTGCGCATCACTGACCGCAAAAAGGATATCTTTGTGTTGGCAGGCGGTAAAAATATCGCGCCTGTCGCTTTGGAGAACGCGCTCGTGCGCAACCCCTACATCGAGCAGGCGGTCATCTACGGCGACAAGAAGAAGTTCGTCTCCGCGCTAATCGTGCCTGACTTCGTGCAACTGGAAGAATGGGCGCACAAGCACGGAATCACCTATCACTCGCGCGAGGAACTCATCCAGCACCCGAAGGTGGTCGACTGGATGAGCGCGCAGGTCGAGGAAGCGATGCGCCCGTTTGCCTCGTACGAGAAGGTCAAGCGGTTCATTCTGCTGCCCCAAGCGTTCACTTTCGAGGCGGGTGATGTGACCGTCACGCTCAAGATGCGGCGCGCACGCATCCTCGAACGCTACCGCGACCAGCTGGACTCGCTTTACGAAACAGAGCGGGTATAATACGGCTCCGATAAGCGTAGAGGAGGTTGCTCAATGCTGCGAATCCGCTTGATGCGAATAGGCAAGAAGAAGAAACCTGTGTATCGTGTGGTGGTGGCACCAAGTCAGAACCCACGCTCTGGCAAGTGCGTGGAGGTTGTGGGGCACTATAACCCAATCACAGACCCAGCGCAGATACGGTTCAACGAGGAGCGTGTGTTGCACTGGCTGCGCACGGGCGCCCAACCCACAGACACCGTGCAGCACTTGCTGAAGATTACGGGCGTCTGGGAGAAGTTCCAAGCGGAGTCGTCTGCAAACTCGGCTTCGACAAACTAAGGGGATAGGACTATGTTGCGGGAGTTTCTGGAAGCGTCGATTCGTGCGTTGGTGGACGATCAGCAAGCGGTGCAGATTCGCGAGGAGCGCAACGGCTCGCTACTGCGCTATACGATTCAGGTAGCGGAGGGCGACCGCGGGCGCGTGATTGGCAAAAGCGGACGCATCGTGAACGCGCTGCGCACCGTTGCGCAGGCAGCAGGCGCGAAGAACCGTGTGCGAGTGCAGGTCATCGTCCAGACCGACGGCGAGCCTGCTAAGAAGGGCGCAGCGTCTGCCGACGCGGAATAGGGAATGGCGAAGCCGTATATCCCGAAAATCGCCCGACGGTGGGTGACGGTGGGCGTCGTGGTGCGCCCGTTCGGGATGCGCGGGGAACTGAAAGTGCGTCTGGAAACCGACTTTCCAGAGCGGTTCCAGCCGGGCGCACGCCTTTACTGGTGGCTACCCCCTGCACCTGCACCGCCTGAAACCGAGCAGCCCGCTCCACCAAGCCGCCCCAAAAAACCTCCGCGTACCACCAAACCGCAGGAATGCTATGTCAAAACCGTGCGCACGCATGGCAACTACTTAGTGCTGACACTGGAAGGCATCGAGACGCGCGAGCAAGCCGAGCGACTGCGCGGCGCATGGCTCCTCATCCCCCCTGAGGAACGCATGCCCTTAGAGGAGGGACAGTACTACATCGATGACCTCATCGGCATGGAGGTCTTCACCGAGACAGGCGAGCGTGTCGGCAAGCTCAAGCATGTACGCCACGGCGCCGCCTACGACTTTTTCGACATCGGCGCGTACAGTATCCCCGCTGTAGAGGAGTATATCTTGGAAGTCGATGTGCCGAATAAGCGGATGGTGGTGCGCTTGCCAGAGTTTGAATGACACACTACAGCTCGAAACTCTCGCCAAAGTAGTACTTGCGTGCCAACGGGTCGGCGATCACCTCTTCAGGTGCGCCCTGCGCCACAATCACGCCGTCCGCCAGAATATAGCTGCGGTCGGTAATCCGCAGCGTCGCGCTCACATTATGGTCGGTAATCAGCACGCCGATCTCGCGTTGGCGCAAGCCGAGAATAATCTCTTGCAACTCCTCAATAGTTTTAGGGTCGATGCCTGTGAACGGCTCGTCCAGCAGCAGGAAGGCGGGCTGGAGGGCAAGGGCGCGGGCGATCTCGACGCGGCGGCGTTCGCCTCCTGAAAGCGCGTAGCCCTTGCTATGACGCAGGTGCGCAATATGGAACTCCTCCATGAGCTGCTCCGCACGGGCGCGTCGCTCGGCAAGGGGCACACCGCGCATCTCCATCACCAACAGCAGGTTCTGCTCCACTGTGAGCTGGCGGAACACGGACGCTTCCTGCGGCAAGTAGCCCAGCCCCAGCCGTGCCCGCTGGTACATCGGCATGCGTGTGATCTCGCGTTCGCCCAAGTAGACGCGCCCGCCGTGCGGACGAATCAGACCGACAATCATGTAAAAGGTCGTCGTTTTACCTGCGCCGTTGGGTCCCAGCAAGCCGACAACCTCGCCCCGTCCGACCTCCAGCGACACATCCCGCACCACCAGCCGTTTGCGATACGCGCGCCTGAGGTTCTCCGCGCGGATGGTCATCGATGGGATTGTACCTCCTGCAGAATTAGACGCGCCCGCGCCACATCGTTTGCCATCTGATGCAGTAAGGCTTCGACGCTGTCGAACACCTGTTGCGAGCGCAAGCGTTGCAGAAACTGCAGCGTGAGAGTGCGCCCATACAGGTCTGAGTCGGGGAAGTCAATCAGATACGCTTCGATGCGTCCGCGCGCGTTCTCAAACATCGGCGGTTTGCCCACGCTCACCGCTGCCGCGTAGCACGGACACTCCTGTCCGTGCGTTGATGCTTGGACAGGACTGTCCAAGCCACTTTCCTGTCCGTGCGTTGA
>JANXCK010000058.1 GCA_025060055.1 Fimbriimonadales bacterium
GGGCGAAAGCGCAAACTGCGATAGCTCAGCTTGTTGAACCTGTGGTCGTTGCTGCCCCACGAGTAGTAGCCCATAATGTCGCGCACAGCGCCCACAAACGCCTCGTCCTCGTCCAAGATGACTTCGAAGCCACGCTGTTTGAGTAATCGCGCAGCAGCGCGCATGCTCTCGTTGATGACACGGTAGCCGCCCCCGTTGCGCTTAGGGTCTACATCCAGCACGAACACGCCGTTGGCGCGTTTCGCCTTGAGGCTATTGTCGACAAGGTCGCGGATATGTTGCAGCGTGTAGCCGTCCAAGCGCGTCGCCAGATAGAAACCGTACTTACGGCGAGTGAACGGTTCATTTTTGCCGAAGTAGGGGTTCAGGTTCGACTCGCGCGGCTCGGTATTGAAGGGACGCTTGAGCGGCGCACACATCAGCGCACAGTCGACCGAGAAGCCCCCCTCGCGAATCCGCAAGGGGATACCCTTCGTCAGCACCAGATAGTCCACCTTCTCTTCCAGCCCTCGTCGGCGCAGCAAATCCAGCACGGGCTTCTCGATGGTATCACGGTACTCCGCCAGCGAAGTCTCCTCTTGGGGGACGCAGTCAATCGTGAAGAGGTGCGTCTTGGGCAGCTTGCGTCGCTGCGCGTAGTATTCCGCGATCGACACCGAGTCTGGGCTGCGGCGCGTGGCTATGACAACCACATTCGAGGCGCGTTGCATCACGGGTTAATTATGGCACATCGCCCCCGCTTAGCGCGGGGCATCTACCATGCTATCCGTATGCTACGCCCAACGGCTAAAGCCATTCCCGTGCAAATAGAACCGACCTTCGTCGGCTGGCAGCCCGCGCAGGCCGGCTTTGTTGGCACAGGAACGGCTTCAGCCGTCTACTCTCAAATCTGGGGCGCAGGTATAATCTCGCCGTGAAGGTACAGTTCCCGAAGTTTCGCAGTATCTGGAGCGACGAAGAGCGCGCGGAGATGAAACGCGCTATTGCCGAACTGCGCCGCCTACTGCCCGAATACGAACGCACGCGCGACCCCAAACTCTACGACGAGGTGGTCTACTGGACGGACTTTCTGCCAGCGGAGGACGGCATCCCGATGGAGTTTTTCTGGCATCACCAGCAGATGCGTCTGCTTATCGAAATGACCCAAGTGCTTTGGCGCGACCGCACCGACTATGTGGTGGGCGGTAATAACTTTATCTACTACAGCTTAGACCAAGCGGAAGCCGTAGTGGATGACCGCCCCAGCGCGTATCGCGGTCCCGACTTTTTCGTCATCACGGGCGTTGACCCTTCGGTGCAACGCGAGAAGTGGGTTGGCTGGCTGGAGGATTACAAGTATCCCGACCTGATTATCGAGATTTTGTCGCGCAGGACAGCGCGTCAAGACAAAACAATCAAGAAAGACATCTACCAGAACATCTTCAAGACGCGGGAATACTTTTGGTACAACGCCTACGGTCGCGTGCAGCCGTTCGAGGGGTTTGAGTGGGTGGATGGGGTGTATGTGCCCAAGGCTCGGAACGAGCATGGGTGGATGTGGAGTGCGGTTTTGGGGGTGTGGGTAGGAATCTATCCAAGTGTGTTTGACCATCGGCGGTTCCGTTGGCTGCGATTTTTCTATCCCGACGGGACACCTGTGCCCTCCAAGACCGAATGGGCTGAGCAAGAACGCCAACGCGCTGAGCAGGAACGCCAACGCGCTGAGCAAGAGCGTCAACGCGCCGAGCAGGAGCGCCAACGCGCCGAGCAGGAACGCCAACGCGCCGAGCAAGAGCGTCAACGCGCGGAACAAGCCGAGCAATACCTCCAGCAGGCGCAGGCAGAACTGGAGCGATTACGGGCAAGATTGCGCGAGTTAGGCGTAGAACCCTGAGTCCGCAGGACTTGCGCGTCAGCCGAAGAACTCTATCGTCAGTGCGCGACCTGCTGCAGGAACTGTGGGCTTATCGCGAACTGCTACGCACGCTGGTCATTCGCGAGCTGCGCGTGCGCTACAAGAACTCCGCACTGGGCTTTTTTTGGTCGCTGGTGAACCCGCTGGCAACCGTGCTGGTGATGACCCTCGTGTTCAAGTATGTGATGGGCATGCGCATCGCGAACTACTCGGCGTATATTCTGGCGGCATATCTGCCGTGGACTTTTTTCCAGTTCGCGCTGCTCGACTCCAGCCAGACGATTTTGGTGTACATGCAGGTCATCAAGAAAATCTACTTCCCGCGCGTGTTGCTACCACTGGCAGCAGTAGTCTCAAACTTCATTCACTTTCTGCTGGCGATGGGCGTGCTGTTTCTGTACCTGTACGGGTTCGTAGGCACGCCACCCCAGATAAGCTTGCTGCTACTGCCCGTGATTATGCTGAGCCAGCTGCTATGGGTAGTGGGACTGTCCGCACTGATTGCATGCTGGAATGTTTTCTACGAAGATGTGAAATACTTAGTGAGCGTGGGGCTGCAGTTGCTGTTTTTCCTGACACCCGTGATTTACTTCTCCGAGCAGATCCGATATACAACGCTTATCCCCGAAGCCTATCGGGAGGGGCTGTTCTGGGCGTATCATCTGCTCAACCCGATGGCGACACTTGCGATGGCGTACCGCAAGACGATTCTGCCGCCGATTACGATTGTGCAGGAGAACCTTGCTTTGGGGCAGGCGGGTCAGTTTCCTGATATGCCGCTGCCTTTGTGGTTGCTGGGGCTGAACTTGTTGATGGGCGCAGGGGTCGCCCTGCTGGGTCTGAGCTATTTTCGCAAGCGGGAATGGGAGTTCGTGGAGCGACCATGAGCAAAGAGGCGTTGACGGCGTGGCTGCGGTTGTTGAGCTTGGAGTTCTCCGCGAACAAATTGCGGTCGCTTCTGGAGCGGTTCGGCGACCCTGAGCGCGCTCTGAGCGCAAGCGCATCCGCACTGCGCGAGGTAGGAACTCTGCGCGAGGCGGACATCGCAGCGATTGAGCGCGCTGCGCACGCCCCCGTGACGATACCGCCCCTGCTGGAGTCGGGCGATGCACGCCTGATTGTAGCGAGCGACCCTGACTACCCGCGCCCACTGGAGATTCTGCCAGACCCACCCCCTGCGCTGTTTGTGTGGGGCGAGTTGCAAGAGCGCGATCGGTTCGCAGTCGGCGTGGTGGGCACGCGCCGACCGAGCGCGTATGGACGCATGGTTGCCGAACGGTTCACGCGCGACCTCTGTGAGGCAGGGCTGACAATTCTCAGCGGGGGCGCATTAGGAGTAGACACCGTCGCCCATCGCACCGCGCTGGAAGCAGGCGGGCGCACCGTCGCGATTCTGGGCAGCGGGCTGGGCAACCTGTACCCTACGGAGAATCGCGCCCTGTTTCGCCGCATCGCCGAATCGGGTGGCGCTGTGATTTCCGAGTACTTCTGGGATGCCGCGCCCGACGCATGGCGGTTCCCAGTGCGCAACCGCCTGATTGCGGCGTGGGGACTGGGAACATTAGTCGTCGAGGCGCCTGAAGCGAGCGGCGCCCTTATCACAGCGCGCTTGGCAGGGGAATATGGGCGCGAGGTGTTCGCAGTGCCCGGCAGCATCGACAACCCCAAGAGCAAAGGGTGCCACGCGCTCATCAAGGACGGCGCTCAGTTGGCAGAGAGCGCGGAGGATATTCTGAACGCCCTACGCATTTCGTCCGAGCCGCGCGAGCGCGCGCCTGTGCTGCCAGTACTTACTGAGTTGCAAGAGAAACTGCTGAACGCGCTGGACTTGGAGCCGCGCCATGTGGATGCCTTAGCGCGACTGGTCGGACTGCCCGTGCATGTGGCACAGGCAGAGCTGACGATGTTGGAAATGCAGGGGCTGGCGCGACGAATGCCCGGCGGAGCGTTCGTGCGCGTGCTGTAGGCGCAGTGCGGGCTTTGGAGGTGTACATAGCGGGAGAACGCGGTCAGCAGGCTTTCACCGCCTGCTACCAAAACGGCTAATCTCGCGCCGATAGACTTCCGCCAAGCCGTGAAAGGGGTTGTTGCGCCACGCCCGCCTGAGCTTGACCAAAGCGAACTTGAGTGTTTTCGCCGCCGCCTGCTTAGACACGCCCATCCGCTTGCCTATCTCGCGTAGAGTCAAACCGTTCAGGTACTGCTCGCACACAAACCGCTGGCGCGGCGTCAACTCAGCACGCTGAAGGAGAAACTCCATCTCCACGCGCTCCAGATAGGCGATTGCTTGCGCTTGAGCGTCCAGAAGCTCGCCCAAGCGCATGTGTAGTTTGCGGTGACGACGCAGTTTGCGCTCGAACGAGTCTTCGCGCGTGAAAGGGTATTCCCCGTTGCGCTCCGACGCAATCCAAAACTCTGTCTCTTGGACTGGCATCGCACAGCCTCCATCCTTTAGGATTAGGTTGTAGACATTTGTATACCCCATCAAGGCGCTTTGTCCTGTGGTCGCCTGCAGGGGAATCGGGCTATAATAGGGTTGGTGAACGCCTATGGCGGTGCGTTGCGATTATCAGGCAATGAACGAGCTGGTATTGCGGGCACAGCAGGGGGACGAGGGGGCAGCGGAGCAGGTGCTGACGCTGTTTCGTCCACTGGTGCAAAGCCTCGCGGGGCGATTCTACATGCCCAGTTGCGAGCCAGAGGATGTGAGCCAGATCGCGTTAGTGGGCTTATGGCGGGCGGTGCTGTGTTTTGACCCGACACGCCAAGCGGGGTTCGCGGCGTTTGCGCGAGTCTGCATTCGTCGACAGATTGTGTCGGAGTTGCGACGCATGCAGCGCCTCAGCGCGCCGACAGTGAGCCTCTCCGACGATGCTCAGGGACGCCGCCGCTGGCTGGAGCAATTACCCGACCCCAGCCAGAACCTCTTGGAGCGGTTGGACGAGCAGCAGAGTGTCTATTCGCAGTGGGAGCGGGTAAGGACGCGCCTTAGCCCGTTAGAGACGCAGGTAGCAGCGCTGTATCAGCAGCAGCTAACCTATCGCCAGATTGCTGAGCGGCTCGGCTGCTCGCTGAAGGCAGTTGACAACGCGCTGGCGCGAATCAAGCGCAAGGCACGGCGGCAAGAGCGCCCGCATCTCTAAGGCGTCTCCGCAGGCAGCTCTGCAGAGGGGACTACCTTGACAGTCAGCTTCGCTTGTGCGGCGCGCCCCTCGCTGTCGTAAGCGGTGAGCGTATAGGTCGTTGTGGCGGTGGGCGTCACGCTGACCTCACCCTGCGCGGGGTCGATGCGCCCGACGCCGTTGTCGATCTCGGCACGCACAGCGTTGAGAATTTCCCAACGCAGCAGCACCCTCTCCCCTGTGTGCGCCTGCTCAGGTTGCGCTGTAAAGCTCAAAATGCGCGCTTGTGACGGATCGATCACTTCCACCTTGACCTTCTTGCTGACCAGTTTGCCTGCTGCGTTGCGTGCGATGAGTTCGTATTCGGTGGTGCGCGAGGGGCGATGCTCGAAGCCAGGCATCGCGGGGTCTAACTTCTGCCCGCCCGGCGGGGTGAGGATAAGCTCGGTCGCATGCCGTACTTCCCAGCGCAGCACCACCGACTCGCCCCGCTTAATCTGCGGTGGCTCGGCATAAAACTTGACGATTTGGGGAGCAGGCGGTTCAGGCGCGTTCTGGACAATCACCACCACTTCGCGTATCTGCTCGCCGTATCGATTGCGGGCAATCAGGCGATAGGTTGTGGTCGTTTGGGGCTGTGCTTGCACCACGCGCGTCTGGTTCGGGTCAAACTCGCCCAGCGCGGGCTCGAGCAGCACTTTCTCGGCGTTGCGCACCCGCCAGCTCAGCGTCACCGTCTCCCCCGCCGTAATCTGCGACGGCTGAGCGATGAACTCCTCGATGGTCACAGGCAGCGGGCGTGTGTACCACCATACTGCAATAACCAGCGCCAGCACGCCCAAGAAGCCCAGCGCAGTGGGGCTAAACACACCACGCCGCTCCAGTTGCGCTTGCACGGAGGTGGAGCGCAAGGGGTCTTCCACGCTGCGTGCGGTCGCCGTGAAGCTGAACAGCGCAGGGTTCGCCAGGGCGGGCAGGCGACGCGGCTGCGCATACAGCAGCACGCTCTGCGTCTCGCCAGGCGCAAGCAGCACGCGCTCGCGCTCCAGCTCGAACACCAGTTCGTCTTCGGGATCGGAGGCGTGCAGTTGCACCGTCTGCTCGGTGTTGCCGTAGTTCGACAGCGTCAGTTCGTAGGGGGCGCGTTTGCGCAGGGGCGAGACGATGTTGCGCTTGGGCGCGATCTCCAGCGTGAGCATGCTGTAGGGGCGCACAATAAGGCTGGCTTGAGCAACGCCCGACCCACCGTTCTCCAGCGAGCGCGCTCGCACCACCAGCGGGTAAGTGCCCGCGCGACTCTCCGTGCTGCGCGGCGGGCGAATCAGAATCCGCTCTTGCACCTCCTCGCCCGGCGCTACATGAAACGACGGAATCGGAATCGCACACCATTCGGCGTCGACGCCTTCCACCTCTAAAGCCACTTGGTCGGGCGCGTCGCCCTCATTACGGATAACTGCTACCAGTTGCGCCGAGCCGCCCGGCTCCACCTGCACCTCGTCCTGCCCCAACCTGACGCGAATCGCCATCAGCGGTGAATTGTACCCTCTGGCGTGCCTTAGCGCGACGCTTCTCACTGGCGCGGACACTGACGCCACACAGAGCGCAAGCGTAGCGCCAGCGTCTCGCTGACGAACTGCATTCGGCGACAAACCGCATCACTTCGCCATCGCCTCGGCGACCTCGTCGCGCACGGGCAACGGCTCCAACAGCATCTCTTTGGTCGCGATGAACGCCTCGCGCGTGTAATCGGCGAGTTCGTAGTCTTCACGCAGCACGATTGCGCCTGTCGGGCACGCGTCCTGGCAGTAGCCGCAGTAGATACAGCGCAGTAGGTTGATTTCGTAGCGCTTGGCGTAGCGTTCACCGGGCGAGTAGCGTTCCTCGTCGGTGTTCTCCGCTGCCTCCACATAGATGCAGCGTACAGGGCACGCCCCTGCACACAGCGAGCAGCCGATGCACCGCTCCAAGCCGTTCTCATAGCGCAGCAGCACATGGCGCCAGCGTGTGCGCGGAAACTGCTCTTTGCGCTGCTCAGGATAGGAGACCGTGTCTTTCGGCTCCAAAAAGTGGCGCAGCGTAATCTTCATTCCCTTGCTGATAGGCTTAATCACATCGCGGATGATATTCATACGCTTCTCACCTCGTGGCAACCACCGTGCGTCCCCCCACGCATGCTCACTTCTCCCCTGTGATTGCTTGGACGCCGTTGCCCCGCTCAATGGCAAGTGGCTCGGTACGCGGTTTCAGCTCCAGCAGCATCCCCAGTCGCTGCGTGCGGATTTTCTGCTGGAGTTTGATGAGCGCGTAAATCAGCGCATCGGGCGAAGGCGGGCAGCCGGGCACATACACATCGACGGGCACAATCTGGTCGACACCCTGCACAATCGCGTAGTTGTTGAAAATCCCGCCGCATGAGGCGCACGCGCCCATCGACACCACCCATTTGGGCGCAGGCATCTGGTCGTAAATCTGGCGCAGCACGGGCGCCATCTTCTTGCTGACTCGCCCTGCTACAATCATCAGGTCTGCTTGGCGTGGTGAGGCACGGAACACCTCCATTCCGAACCGCGCCAAATCGAATCGCGCGGCGGCGGTCGACATCATCTCAATCGCGCAGCATGCCAGCCCGAAAGTCAACGGAAAGATACTGTTGCGCCGCGCCCAGTTCACAATCTCGTCAAGGCGCGTCACCAGCACATTACCCCCAATCTCCAAGTTCGGGATGGCAGGCGTAGACGAGTCGCGTAGCACAATCTCCTGAACGCGCTTTTCCATATCAGCCACCGCACAGATTGTACCCTATTTCACAGGCTCCAACACAGCCGCCTTGTACAGTTGCGCGTAGACCCCGTCGCGCTGCAGCAGCTCGGCGTGTGTGCCCTGTTCCACCAACCTGCCGCGCTCCAGCACCAGCACGCGGTCGGCACACTGAACCGTCGTCCAGCGGTGCGCAATCACGAGCGTGGTGCGTTCACCGCGCCCTTCCTCGATGACCTGCTGAATCATCCGTTCCGACACGGGGTCTAACGAGGCGGTTGCCTCGTCCAAGATGAGAATGCGCGGGTTGCGCAGCAAGGCGCGCGCGATGGCAATCCGCTGTGCCTCACCCCCCGACAGGCGCACGCCCCTATCGCCCAGCAGCGTATCATACCCTTCGGGCAGACGCTCGATAAACTCGTGGGCGTGGGCTTGTTGGGCAGCGCGTTGGATTTGCTCGCGCGTGGCGTCGGGCTTGCCGTAAGCGATGTTCTCGGCGACCGTGCCCACGAACAGCACCGTCTGCTGCGGCACCACGCCGATTTGCGAGCGCAAGCTCTCCAGCGTTGCCCGCTGAATGTCGCAACCGTCCAGCCGAATCACGCCTGCTTGGGGCTGGTAGAACCGCAACAGCAGATCGACCAGCGTGCTTTTGCCCGCTCCCGAACGCCCCACCAGCGCGACGACCTCGCCAGGCTGGATTTCGAACGAGACTTCGCTGAGCGCCTGCTCGCCTGTGGGATAACGGAACGAGACGCGCTCGAACTGGATGTGCCCTTGCAGGGGCGGTAGGGGCTGCGCGTCGGGGGCGTCGTAGGCTTCAGGCTCCACATCGAGTGCCTCACGGAAGATGCGCTGCGCGGCGGCGCGCACCTGCTTGCGCGTGAGCTGAATCGCGCCCACGCCCGACGCCGCCTGTGCAATCTGGTGCAATAAGAACAGGAAACTCAGCAGTTGCGCGGTGGTCATCTGCCCGCGCGCGACCTCCTGCCCGCCGAACCACAAGACCAGCGCGATACTTGCCGCGCCGATAAACTCCACCGTTGGGCGCAGCCGTGCCCGCCGCCGCTCGCCCCGCAACGAATGGCGCAACGCCTCACGATTGCGCCCCACAAACTGCTCGATTGCGCGGTCTTCCGCCGCGAAGGTCTTAATCACGCGCACGCCCGCT
This sequence comes from Fimbriimonadales bacterium, assembly GCA_025060055.1. Taxonomy (GTDB): domain Bacteria; phylum Armatimonadota; class Fimbriimonadia; order Fimbriimonadales; family GBS-DC; genus GBS-DC. The sequence goes on from JANXCK010000058.1 coordinate 8,945, forward strand.
AAGGTCTCCTGCACCAGCGCCGACACGCTTGCCAAGGCGCCCTGCGTCTGATGCGTAATCCGATGCACTTGCCTGCCCAGCCGCTGAATCAGCAGCGCAATCAGAGGCAAAAACAGCGTCGCCAGCAGCGCCAAGCGCCAGTTCAGCACAAAGATGTATGCCCAAAACGCCACGATGCGCAGGGGCGCATCCAGCGCGTCGCGCACCAGCAACGCCGCGCTTTGCAACACAGGCACATCGTGGGTAATAATCGACTGAATCGAGCCGACTTGACGCGACTGGAAGAAACTCAGGGGCAGGCGTTGCAGGTGCGCAAAGATGTCCTCGCGCAGTTGCGCCGTGAGGCGTTGCCCCGCCAACGCCAAGTAGTACACCTGCCCATACGAGAAGAACCACTTCAGTGCGAACACCCCAATCACGGTCAGCGA
>JANXCK010000065.1 GCA_025060055.1 Fimbriimonadales bacterium
GTGTTCTTCGGCGCGATCAACTCGGCAACGCCCCTGCCAATCGAGCGCGTGGTCACGGTCAGCCGCAGCGACAAGGGCTTCCAGGTCAAAAAGTTCGAGGTCGATGACCCAAACATCGAGGTCAAGCACGAGTCGACTGCGGATGGCAAGCAGCACCGTTTTATTTTGCGCTACAAAGGCGGCTGGCAAGCGGGCACGGTTCGCAAGAACCTGCTGATTGAGACGGATGACCCGCAGCAGTCCACCTTGCGCGTCTCAATTATGGCGACGGTGTTAGCCGCGAGCTTACCGCAGTAGCCTGTGGCACGGGCATTCTTGCCCGTGTACCGTCGGCGGGGACGCCGACGATACGGTGCGACGGCTTTCCTGCCGTCAGGCATGAGGGCAGACACGGAGGTCTGCCCCTACATTCGTCGGCGGGGACGCCGATGCTCCGCTTGGGCGAGACGCCCAAGCTACTTGTGCAGGAAGCACTTTGCTGCGCAGGAGGCATTTGGATGGTGCGAATCTATCGAGGCCTGATTCTGATTGCGATTGTTGGGCTGTTCGGGTTTTTGAGTGGCGTGGCGTTGGTGGAGACGCGCGAGTCGCAACGACGCCCACGCATTGCCGAGACCGTCGACGCCCGACGCTTCCGCCTGTTTGACCAAGAAGGCAACCTGCGTGCCGAGCTGGGAATGCCCTTTGGCGAACCCGCGCTGTTCCTGTACGATTCCAAAGGCAAAGCGCGGGCATGGATTTTGTTAGACCGCGAAGGCAACGCGCGTATAATGTTCGTGGACTCCGAAGACCAAGCGGTGTGGACAGCGCCACCACTGACCACCGCTCCTGCCCGAAACGATGATACGCGGCGTGGGGATTGATATTATCGAAATTGAGCGCATTGCTCAGGCGTGTGCCCGCCAGCCACGGCTTGTTGAGCGCATTTTGACGCCCGCTGAGCGTGCCTACTGCCTTGCGCACGCGGCGAACCCTGCTGTGCATGTGGCGGGCAGGTGGTGCGCTAAGGAAGCGATTGCCAAAGCGGTTGGACGCCCGCTGCGGTGGCAGGAGGTGGAAATTCTGCCCGACATGCACGGCAAGCCCACCGTGCGCTTGCACGGCGTCAGTGCGCAAGCAGTGGGCGAGGGCGAACTGCTGGTCAGTATCACGCACACGCGCACGCTGGCGCAGGCCGTTGCGCTGTGGGTGGTGAACCGATGAACCGTATCGCGATTCTGGTCTCAGGCGCGTCGCGTGGGAGCAACATGCAGGCGATTATCGAGGCGTGTCGCGCGGGGCGCATCCCCGACAGCGAGGTAGTCGCGGTGATTGGCTCGCGCGACGATGCGCCCGCCTTGCAGAAAGCACGCACGCTGGGCATCTCCACCGCTGTCGTGAACCCTAAGGAGTTTCCTGACGCCGACATGTATGCCGACGCGCTGCTGTGGGTGCTGCAAAAAGCGCAGCCCGACCTGATTTGTCTGGCGGGCTACATGCGCCTGCTGCCCAAGCCGATTGTGCAGGCGTACCCCTGGCGCATCCTCAATATCCATCCCGCGCTGTTACCACTGTTCGGCGGCAGGGGGATGTACGGACTCAAGGTGCATCAGGCGGTGCTCGAAAGCGGGCTGAAAGTCACAGGCTGCACCGTGCATTTTGTGGATGAGAACTACGATACGGGACCGATACTGCTGCAGCGGTGTGTCCCAGTTCAGGACGACGACACGGCAGAAACGCTGGCGGCGCGCCTGCTCCCGATTGAACACGAAACCTACATTGAGGCGATTCGTCTTGTGGTGCAGGGCAAAGTGCGAGTTGAGGGGCGGCGCGTCCGCGTGGTCGAGTAGGGATTTCGCGCAGTTGGTACAGTCGTCCTCATTCCAAAGGCGGCAATTGATGTGCCCCTCTTGTAGCGTCGGCGTCACTTAGTTAAGGTACACTTCTGCTATGGTGAGACGAGCCACCCTTATCGCGTTCCAGATGGAATATCGACTGGATGACTATCGCAGCCCTGAGGCTTTTCGCGAGCGGGTTTTAGGCTTAATGCGCACGGTGCGCCGACGCGTTCCCAAAGGCGATTTGCTGGCCGTCTTTCCTGAAGATGTGGGGCTGGGTCTTATTTTCACTCAAGATTTCGAGCGAGTTCTAAGCAGCAAGACGATGGTGGAGGCGGGGCTGCGTCTGATGGAACGATACCAGATAAGCCCGCTGTTGTCAGAAGGGGGCTTTGCCGCCGCCACGCGCCAACTGCTGCGCACGCTTAGCCCGTTCGTGGAGCGCGTGTACCACGAGACCTTTGCGGAAGCGGCGCGTACAGCCAACGCATGGGTTGTAGCGGGCAGCGCACCGATTGCACAAGGGGAGTGCGTGTACAACGTCTGCTACACCTACAACCCGAAAGGCGAGCGCGTGCTGACCCAACGCAAGATTAATCTTGTGGATTTGGAGAAGGAGGCGGGGTTGAACCTTTGCCCCGCGCCGTGCGAACTGCCTGTCGTAAACACGCCTGCAGGCAAACTGGGTGTGCTCATCTGCTTAGATGGCTTCTACCACGATTTGATAGAGCAGCACGCCAAGCGCGGCGTGCGTGTGCTGGCTATGCCTTCCTACAATCCGCTACCGTGGACCAAAGAGGAAGCGCAGGGTTGGGAAAGCGGGCTATTAGCAGGTGTGCAGAGGCACTCCACGCTCATCGGTGTGAACCCGATGGGGATCGGGGGGTTCTTCGATGTGCGGGCGGAGGGACGGTCATCGATTGTGGCGCAGAAGGCGAAGACGCCCGACGGCAGCGGCTACTTGGCTCGCGCAAAGACGAAAGATCAGGAGGAAATCTTGTACTATCCCGCCCCCGAAACGGATAGGGAAGGCGTTCCATAAGACCCACTTCCAGCACACACCTCCAGTATGGAATAATCCCTGCGTGATGGCGTCTCGAGTGCGACGCGCGGTACATCAAGGGCTGTGGGCAGCTGGACTAAGCCTAACGCTGGCGAGCGGCGTCGTTCTTGGGCAAGCGTTGGACGCTCTTGGGCACGCACAGCTGCAGAGCAACAGAATGCAACAGGGGGCAAGCCAACTGGAGAGCGCGCTCCTGCAAATGGAGCGCAGCCTGCTCGGATTAGCACACGCCGACTCGCCTCGAATACGCTTCGTGGGGTATGACCCTGATGCCTTGTACAGCACACTACGCAGAGCGCACGCGCAGGCTGACGCCCTGATACAGCAACTTATTCAACAGTCACACACCTGTCAGGATTGGGAGTTTCAGCACGCCTTGCTGCGCTTAGAGCTGGAGTGGCAGCAGACCCGTGCGCAGTTGGCAGGGTACTTGGGTTTGGGCAAGCCCACATCACCAAGCAATTCGACGTTGCTCACTTTCAGCCTACGAGGACAAGACACCATAGGCGATGCGCTGGCGGATTTCAAATGCGCAGTGCATCAGCATACGATGCGTGCGCACGAATCCAGCCGACGCCAGCTGGTTAGCGCACTCAGTACGCTCTGCCTCAGCGTGGGACTGCTGGGTTGGTTGGTGTGGCGGCGCTGGGGCGCGCCAGCGCGGTGGATGCGCCGCGCTCTGGAAGCACCGCATCGCTCCGCGACCTACGAACGGCTGCTCGAGGGTTCTGAATGGGCAGAGTTGTACCAGCTGCTCGTCTTCCAAGAGCGTCGGCTGCGCGAGGTGGAGTTGTTTATGCGCGACTTGGCGATGGGGCGCACTCCAGAGCCGATTAAGCCGACCGATGCCGCCGATCCGTTAGCCCGCAGCGGCGCATGGCTGCTCAAGCGCATCGAACAGCTGAACGCCGCGCGTCGTGAGGCAGTGTAATGCCGTTCGCCTTTTCAGGCATTGTGATGCTCTCACCCCCAGCCCCTCTCCCACGAGGCGAGAAAGGTGGCAGGGGTTGAGAGCTTCATCTAACGCAATCCCTTCTGTCGAAGCAGCGCGTCCATCCACGCCACATCCTCCGCACTGAACGGCGGGGGCGGCGGCAACTCCCGATAATCCACCACATCCCCATACGCCCCGTCCTCATAACACTGATTGAACAACGCCTGCAAGTCCAACGCCACCTCCCCCTCGCCAATCGCCAGCGGAATAGGAATCACAGGCAACCGTTCCCGCACCGTGCGCGGATACAACAAAAACCGCTCCGGCTCATCCGCACGACGGATGCTCACCAAGTAGTGCCACGGCTGGCGCACCTGCTCGCGCAAGCGTCCAAGCGGCGCAGCGAGTGTGTACTCCCCATCGCGCAGCAGGTCAATCTCCACCAGATGCACATCACTCTTGAGGATTTCGGCTTGCTTGCGCAGGTACAGCGCGCGCCCTTGTGAGTTCGGCTCCTTGTTGGTGGGGCTGAGGAGTTCAATCACGGTCACAAGGCGCATGCCTCGCTCACGGTCGAGAATATGGATGTAGCCTTCAGTATGTTCCATCGGCTCTATCTGCAGCACGAGTGGTGGGTCGTAGGTGGCTTCCAGCACGGCGACGCTGCCTGTGCGTGGCTTATCGTGGCGTTTCAGGGCTACATCGGGCTGGATTTCGCGGGCAGTTTCCACCACATACATGCGCTCCTCAAGGCTCACATAGTAGCGCGGGCGCAGTAGCCGTTGCAAATGGTTCGCCGCGTAGGTAATCAGCCTATGGTGAACGCCCTCCCACAGGCTCTTGCGCTCCAGATAGGGGTTCATTCCGGGAAACGGGTTGCTCACGCTGAACGCCTCCTGCGCAGATTATACCGCGCACACGCCCGATGATAGCAGCGAATGCCCTACACTGCATTCGGGTCGATCACTTGCAGGAAATCATATCGCACGAAGTCCGCCGTGTTGAAGGTCAGAATGTGCTGCAAGCCATGATGTTTCATCATAGAGATTCTCACGGCGGAGTTGCTCGTCGGCGACGCTGCCCGCAGGCGGACGCTGCTGAAAGTGCGCGAACATTTCACGCAACCGCTGCAAACGCTGCTCAATCGGACTGACGGTCGGCTCCTGCTCCAACACGACCACGCGCACACGCTTGCCACGCAACTCGGCGTCCCGCTCGCGCACCTCGTCCCAAAGACCTTCAATCACTTGCATAGCGGAATTGTACCGCAGGCGAACACTCCAACCTGCGCTTGCCCTACGCCGTCGCCTGCTGCACCACCTCGCTTAGCCTGCCGTACTCCGAAGGCGGAATCTTGCGCCCCTGCGTGTCGGTGCAGTAGAAGCTCAGCACGGCGCGCCCCGCCCACAAACCAAACCGCGCACTGTGAATGTTCCAACCAATCTGCGACAGCGCGTGCGCCGCCCGATACAACGCCCCCAAATCGGGCGCCGTGTGCAAATCCACCACCGTGTAGGCGTCGGAAGCGTCGTCGTGAATCTGCAGCAGGCTCACGCGCAGGGGGGCGTCGGGGTCTTTGCCGTGTTCGCGCAGCAAGTCGCCCACCACGCGCTCGCCCGTCAGCACCTGCCGCAACGCCCGCTCCAGCACAGCGCACTGGTTGGGCGACAACGGACGCGAGCGCACCGTCAGCCCCAGCGTGTCCAACGCCACACGCGGCGCATCTGCGCGCGTCAGCACACGCGCCCACGCCACCTCCACCTCGAACGCATACAGCACGCCCGCAATCTTGCTCAGCAAGCCCGGCTGCGGGTCGTCAAAGGTACACAGCGTCAGCTCCGTGCAGGGCGAATCGGGCGCACTGTGGAACTCCACAATCGGTCCCTCGCCTGCCCGCACACGCTCGATGTA
>JANXCK010000115.1 GCA_025060055.1 Fimbriimonadales bacterium
GACGCGACGCAGGGCAGGCGCACGCGCTGTGTGGTGTTTCTCAGCAGCGGGCAGGTGGTGCTGTCCGCGCTCACGCAGGAGACGCTCGCCAAACGGCTCAGCCGTCCAGAGGCGATTTTCGCGCCCGAACCTGCGGAGGAAGAGCTTTCGGAGCCTGAGCAGGCGAAGTGAGCGCACTTACGCACCCTCGCGCACCATTTGGAGAACCTCTGCTGCCGATTCGGGGTGGGCGAGTGCGAGTAGCTTCAGCGCGCTCAAAATGCCCGTCGAGGTCTCACACAGGCGCGGCAGCAACGCACGCACATGGCGCAGATACCCCGCCTTGAGAAGCGCTTCGCCTACCCGGTAGAGCAGGTGGGTCTCGTCTGGAGGCAACTCTAACGCCAGCGCGAGCGCGCGGTCTGGCTCGCTTAACTCGGCATGTAGGGTCGCAAGGCGCGCACGGGCAAGGCTCTGTAGGCAGTGCGGGATCCAAGCCAAGAGTCGCTCTATGCAAGTAATGCCCTCGTGTCCATGTAGGTTGTTCAGCGCCAAGCCAGCAAAGCGCAAGCAGGTGTCGGGGTCTTGCTGGAGTGCTTGCTCTAACGCTCGCTGCGCCCAGCGCGTAGCACCTGCATAGTCGCCGTTGTCGGTGAGGAAGTCGGCAACAGAAGCGTAGACATCGACTCGCAATTCAGGCGACAGTCTGCTGGCAATCATCTCCACTTGCTCAAAGCGCCCTGCAAGGGCAAGCACTTCTGCAGCATTGATCCGTGTGAAAGGTTCCACGCCCTCAGGCACAGGGAAGACAAGCTCGGCAGCATGCGCCCTCATGCCTGCGCATAGCAGCGCGCGAGCTAGGTAAATCCTTGCTTCGTAGTATTCTTTCGTGGCGGGCAGTCGCTGTATCAGCTGCAGCAGTTGCTGAGCCACCTGCTCCCAGAAAGGCATGTCTTCTGTAGCCCAGAATTTCACACTTTCCGCCAACGATTTGAGTACAAGCCCGCGGGTGTGTTCGTCGTCGGGCAGTTGCTGCATGACCTGCTCGAGGTACGCTTGACGCCCTGCGTCAGAGAGCGTATGCCATGCGTCAGGGATGAAATCGAACATTTTTTCGCGCGCGAGCCGAAGCGTTTCGTCCACAAGTTGGCTTACTGCTCCCAGTTCGCCCAGCACGGCTACCAGCGTCCGTCCAAGAGCGACTGCATCGACGACACACGCGGGGAAGTGCTTGCCTAACCGTTGCCACACATCGTATGCTCGCTGGTAATCCTCACTCAGGAGCAGGTGGTTCAGTCCTGCGTTGTGCTCCAGAACCGAAGGTTCGCTGTCTACGATGGATCTTGCCAAAGCGAGGATGGCCTCGGTAGTGTGTTGGTCGCCATGTTGCCGTGCCAGCAACGCTCCGTCCAGCAACTTGGTTAGCTGCGCAGTTGGGGATTCGCGCCGTGAATCGGATTGGGTCATTTCAACGAACTGACGCAGTCGTTCTTGGGCAAGGGCAATCTCGCCGCGCTGGTAGTGCGCTTTCGCAATGTCGAGCAGTAGGTCTGGCTGTTTTGTGTCGGGAAGCAGCGTCAAGCCACGATAAGCAGCATCCAGGTGCCCTGCCTCGACCAGCTGGAACAGAACATCTTTGCAAAGTTCTTCTAATGCGACGGTGTTTGGCGCATCAGCAAGTGCCATACCTTCTTCCAGCACCGCCTGCGCAATCGCAATCTCATTCAGCTGCAGCCACAGCGAGGCGTACTCGTGTGTGTAATCTAGGCGGGTCTGGCTCCTAAGCGGTTGCTGGCATAGCCATTCCCAGCATCGTTGCAAGAGGTTGCGTGCGCGCTCTGACGCGCCTGCCTCTATGAGCGCGCGAGCGACCTCACCACCGCTCCAGCAAAAGCCCTCGGTGTCAACACAGTCCAAGTAGGTTTCTCCCTGTTCCAGTTTGCCCGCTTTGATGAGTACGCACGCCAGAAGGGTACGATGGTAGCCCTCTGGTTCAAGCGAGCAAGCTTTTAGCCAGCGTAGGGCGGCGTCGGCATCTCCTGCACGCAGGATTGTGTCTAAGATCCACAGTTGGTTGCGCCTATCGTGAGCCACCTGCGCCTGCAGTTGACTCCAGTGCGTTTCGGGCGCGTGCAAGGCGCAAAGCTCCCTCGCGATCTCTGTGCGGAGGCGGCTAACAACGCGGGATCCGTGCGCTTGCGCTGCCAACTGCAGGGCTTCATGGAGGCGTCCGATGCGTGTAAGGGCGCGTGCCGCTTCTATGGGCGCCCTGTAAATCGCCCCTTGGCTAAGGGCAAGCAGTTGGGCGAGCGCGCGTTCCATCGCCTCAATGTCGCCCTGCGCGTGGGCAATACACACGCGGGCATATTCCAGCGTGGAAGCACACGCTTGCTCGTACTGCGCCGCAATGTCCACAATCTGGGCAGCGAGCGCATACTGCTGAGCGTCAATCAGCGCGGTCAGCAAGTGGTACGCCTCGCTCGGATTTGGCGTTTGGCGCAGCAGGGTGACGGCGCGTTCCGCCCACTCGCTTGCATACGGTTCAAAGCGACGCGACAAGAGGAAACGCGCTACTGTACAAGCATCCTCAAGATTATCCCAATAACGAGCGAGCGCAGGTAGGATCGCTTGAAGGTCGTTAGGCGATTTTATCGCGCTGGTTAGCGCGGTTGGGCTAAGTCCACCTGCTGCTTGCCAAAGCGCCTCCACTGCGCGGTATAGCGGCGGTGGTAGATGCGCCCAAATCCAGAGTTCGAGGCTGTCGGGCAGGTAGGGTTCTCTGAGTTCACACAGGAGACCGCTATCGCGCCGCAGGGCATCCAGCAGGCGTTGGGCGGTTTCGGAGTCGTCTGCCGAACGCCACAGCATCAGCAAATACCAGCGCAGGCGCGACTTGGGTTCGAGTGTGCGCAGTCGTTCCAGCGCGCTTTCGACGCCCTCCGTGCGCAGGCGTGCAAGGGGCGAGGTCGCATGCGCATGCTGGTTCCACAGCTGCCAGATAGCTTCCGCTGCTTCTGCAGGACTACCGCTCACCAGCCGTTCCTGAAGAGTCATCCTTAGGCACCTCTCGCTGCTGCGCCGAGCCGCTTGCTGCGCGTCTGCGCTGCGTGCGCCGATAGTAGCCGTATGCGCCCAGCACTGCCAGTAGCAGCACGCCACCTGCAGGGGCTGAAACAGGCAGCGTTGAGGCGAATCCGAACAAAGCAAGAGGTGCCAGCACAATCCCCAGCAGGCTCAGCAAAATCCCAAACACCGCCCAGCCCAGTCCGTTCAGACCGCCTGCCATCCACGCCAATACCATGCCCAGACCCATTCCTACTACCAGATACACCAGCAGTGTCTGATTCAAGGTGGGCGCGAACTCTGGATTGCGTAGCACCAGCACGCCCGCTACCACAGCAGCGGGAATCGCCATTATAAAACCTGTTCCGCTTGCGATTCCGAATATCATAAAGTATTGACCGTCGCGGATTGCGTGTGGATTCTCATAGACCAACACGCCGTTGAGCAGTTGCGTCATTGCCAGCGCGCCTGCCAACAGCGTCAACACAACGCTGAAAGTCGCTACCGCCCAGCGCGGATATGGCATTTCCTTCCCCATCAACACCTGCCTCCTCACCAAAAGCCCTTACGGCTTTATTTTACCTATACACCGTCTGTTGCCACGCCATCTTGAACATTTGAGGAATAGACGGCTAAAGCCGTTGCTGTGCAAACCAAGCCCGCCTACGCGGGCTAAAAGCCGACGCAGGTTGGCTTCGTCTGCACAGGAACGGCTTCAGCCGTTGGGTGCATCCGCGATTTCCTAAACAGTCTCTCAGGTACAATCCCCTCTGTTATGGAGTGGACATCGCTTGCGCTGAGCGGAACGCTCTGGATGCCACTGGTCGGCGCGTTCCTGCTGATGCTGGTTCCAAAGGGGCAAGAACTGGTCGCTCGTGCCGTCGCGCTCGTGATAACGCTGATTACGCTGGGAATGGCGAGCGTGCTGTTTCTGGGCTTCGACGGGAACTTTACGGGCTACCAGTTCGTGGAACGATTCGATTGGTTACCAGAGTACGGGGTGAGCTATTTTCTGGGCATCGACGGCGTGAGTTTGTGGTTGGTGGGGCTGACTGCGTTGCTGAGTGTGTTTGCCGTCGTGCTGTCGTTCAACATTCGAGAGCGAGTGCGCGAGTTTTTGCTCTGGATGCTCGTGTTGGAGACTGCGTTGCTGGGCGTGTTTATGGCGCTGGATGTGATTTTGTTTTATGTGTTTTTCGAGTTAACTCTCGTGCCTGCTTACTTTCTGATTAGCCTCTGGGGTGGGCGCGACCGCGCGGCTGCTGCGTTGAAGTTTTTCTTGTACACCTTTTTCGGCTCGCTGCTGATGCTGGTGGCCGCAATTGTATTAGCCTTTGAGCATCAGAAGGCGACGAATGTGCTGACCTTCGCGTTGCCGAGTTTACAAGCGTTTGCGTGGCAGCAAGGGTTGCCAGGTGGCTTGGAGAGTTGGCTGTTTTTGGGCTTTGCGCTGGCGTTCGCGGTGAAGCTCCCACTGGTGCCGTTCCACACATGGTGGCCCCAAGCGATGGGCACAGCACCCCTACCTCTTTTGGTAGTGTTCCTCAAGACGGGGGCATATGGCTTCCTGCGCTATGCGATTCCGCTGTTTCCAGACGCTGCGCTCTCGTTCGCGCCGATTATGATTAGCCTTGCAGCCGTTGCGATTGTCTACGGTGCGCTGGTCGCCGTGATGCAAAGCGAGGTGCGGCGCGTTGCCCTGTATGTGGTGGTGAGCCACGCGGGGTTTATTCTGATGGGGCTGTTCTCGCTGACGCCTGAAGGGTTTGTGGGGAGCGCACTGCAACAGGTTAATCACGGTGTGACGATGGGCGCGCTGTTCCTGCTGCTGGGCATGCTGGAGGCGCGTACGCGCACGCTCCAAATCGGCGAACTGGGCGGGCTGAAACAGCAGATGCC